>JAZRFA010000023.1:0-23589 GCA_045661085.1 Bacteroidaceae bacterium | reverse complement strand
ATCAATGTCAATACCTGCATTGACACCGGCACGGAGATACTCAAGACCGTCAGCAAGGGTGTAAGCGAGCTCGATGTCGGCAGTAGCACCAGCCTCCTGCATGTGGTAACCTGAAATAGAGATGCTGTTGAACTTGGGCATGTTCTGTGAGGTGTACTCGAAGATGTCAGAAATAATCTTCATTGAGAAGGCGGGCGGATAGATATAGGTATTGCGCACCATGAACTCCTTGAGGATATCGTTCTGGATGGTACCGGCCATCTCCTCGAGCTTGGCGCCCTGCTCAAGACCGGCGTTGATATAGAAGGCCATCACGGGGAGCACGCCTCCGTTCATGGTCATGGACACGGACATCTTGTTCAAGGGGATACCCTCGAAGAGCACCTTCATGTTCTCGAGTGAGCAAATAGATACACCTGCCTTACCCACGTCGCCCACTACGCGCTCGTGGTCGGGGTCGTAGCCGCGGTGTGTGGGGAGGTCGAAGGCTACAGAGAGACCCTTCTGTCCGCTGGCAAGGTTACGACGATAGAAGGCGTTACTCTCCTCGGCGGTAGACAAGCCGGCATACTGGCGGATGGTCCAGGGGCGGAGCACATACATCACCGAGTAGGGGCCACGGAGGTAGGGGGGCAGACCGGCTGCGTAGTCGAGGTGCTCCATGCCTTCGAGGTCTTCCTTCGTATATACGGGTTTCACATCAATCAGCTCAGGAGTCTTCCAGTTGGCTGTGATGCCATTTGCTTGCTGCCATTCAGCACCATTCTGAGTTTGAATACCAGCAAAAATATCTATATTATTGAAATTCTTTCTCATCTTAGTAATTTACTATTTGGGGATTTACTATTTACTATTTATTTTCGATTTGGTGATTTAGCTATTTCATCCGCATTCATCCTCACTCGTGTTGTGATGATGGACTTTGCTATGATGTTTAACAATTCTGACGATTCTTGATGTAATGACTTAAGGCGGCTTTCTGACATCATCTCGCTGCGCATGATGATTTCAAGCCAGTGACATGTCTCGTCGAGTTCCTCCTCTACCATCTTCATCTTATTGACAAAGTCTTTATCGGACTTGGCAAGACAAGCAGCGCGGTAGTTGGCCGAGGGCGAGGTGCCTGAGCGGATTATCTGACGTGCAATGGCAAGCCCTGCTACCGTAGTAGGCATTGAGTCGACCATCTTCACGATGCGTACCGCAAAGGCTGTCATCCGTTCCTGCAACTCCGCTTTAGTCATAAATCACTAAATTATCAAATTACAAAATCAATCGTAATTAGTAAATAGTAAATCGTAAATTGATTATATATTCAGAAGACCATTAAACTTCTTGAGGGTCTCCAACACATTGCAACGCACGTGGATGAAGTGCTCGATGCCGGCTGCCTGGAGCTCTTCCATGCAAGCGGGAGCACCAGCTACGATGAACATGGCGCGACCATCCACAGCCTTGAAGGCGGGCACGGCATACTCGGCATACTCGTCGTCGCTAGAGCAGAGTACCACGATGTCGGCCTTGGCAGCCATAGCAGCCTCGACGCCCTCCTCCACGGTAGCGAAGCCAAGGTTGTCGATCACCTCATAGCCTGCACAAGCGAGGAAGTTGCATGAGAACTGTGCACGGGCCTGGCGCATGGCGAGGTTACCGATGGTGAGCATGAAAGCCTTGGGACGGCGACCGCTCTCCTCGGTCTCGAGACGCAATGCCTCAAAGGCCGATGCCTGACGGCTCTGGTCGAGCTTCTCGTACTGTGCTTCGCACTCGCCATTGCCACCGCAGCAACAGGTCTTGCCCACGGGGCGCTTGGTGCCGGAAGTCTCTGTGAAGTTGGGGTATTGGTTGGTACCGAGCAGGATCTCGCGACGCTTCGATACGGCCTCACGGCGTGCGTCACCACTCTTGTTTACAGCCTGCTGGATGTGTCCGGCCTTAGCTTCAGCGAGGAAACCACCGGCCTGCTCAACCTCGAGGAAGAGCTTCCATGCCTGCTGGGCGATGGATGCAGTGAGGGTCTCTATGTAGTATGAACCTGCAGCGGGGTCAACGGTCTTGTCGAGGTGGCACTCCTCCTTGAGTAGGAGCTGTTGGTTGCGAGCGATGCGCTCGGCAAACTCGTCGGGAGTCTCGTAGGGCTTGTCGAAGGGGCACACGGTGATACTGTCTACACCCGCGATAGCGGCACTCATGGCCTCGGTCTGGGTACGCAGCATGTTGACATGTGCATCGAAGAGCGTCATGTTGAAGGTAGAGGTCTCGGCATGGGTAGCCATCTTGCATGCGCAGTCGCACTGGGGCTCATACTGCTTCACGATGGTAGCCCACAACATGCGGGCAGCGCGGAACTTGGCAATCTCCATGAAGTAGTTGCTTGAGATACCGAAGTTGAACTTCATCTTCTTGGCAGCTACATCGACAGGTACGCCAGCCTCGACCATGGTGTTGAGGTATTCGTTACCCCATGCGAGGGCATAGCCCAGCTCCTGACTGATGTATGAACCGGCGTTGTTGAGCGCGAGGGCGTTCACAGCCACGCACTTGAACTTGGGCAGCGCCTGCATCTTCTCCACGAGGGCCTTCAGGGTTTCGGCATAGTCGCCAATCTCCTTACCCTTACCGAGGAGCTTGCTGATGGGGTCGTAGTTGATAGAGCCGCGCAGGGTAGCGAGGTCGTAGCCCTTGGCGGTGAAGTAGTCGATGAGGATATCGGCCAGCTGGAGGCACTTGCCCTGACAGGTGCAGAAGTTGAGCTCTACACAGGTACAGATGCCTTCGAGCAGCGTAGCGATACCTTCGGCAGAGAGCATCTTCCCCTTGATGCTGAAGCATACTGAGGTGGCACCACGCTCGATGGCCTGACGAGCCTTGGCATTGGCCTCGGCAAAGTCGGCTACCTCGATATTCTGGCGGATGAGCCACTCGTTGTTGTCTTTCTTGTTACCACGCACGTAGGGGAACTCGCCCGGTAGTGCAGCGGTAGTAGCCAGAGAGGCGATATCCTCCTGGCGGTAGAAGGGCTGTACGGAGAATCCCTCATTGGTCTTCCACACCAGCTTCTTCTCATAGTCAGCACCCTTGAGGTCGGCAACGGCCTTGTCCTTCCACTCCTGAGTGGTGGCAGGTGCAAACTCGCTGAAAAGTTTTTCTTTACTATTTGCCATAGTGTTTTGAGTTTATTAGTTTTTAAGTTTGTGAGTTTGTTAGTTTTTTGAGTTTGTTAATAGGCGCAAACTTACACAAAAAAACTGGTTGAACAAAAAAAAGCGCTGCAAAAGAAATCTGCAGCGCCTTTCAAATTAAAGAACGATAGAATAATCTTACTTACAACAGAATTTTGTAGACAAACTCTCCCTCATTGCTGCGAATAACCACAAGGTATGAGCCTTGAGGCATATGCTCTGCAGGAAGGGTAATAACATTGCCCTCAACTACTGCTGTGCCCAAGGGCAGACCACCCATATTGTAGAGAGTAGCAGTGGTGCCTGAAGCAAAAGCGCCTGTGCATACAATAGCAGCAGAAGCCACATCATACTTTACCGCATAGCCATTCTGTACGGGAACATCGACATGCGTATCGCCTTTATACTCGGCCAATGGGACGAAGCGCAACGAGTGGCTATAGGAGCCCGAAGTGGGGAGTTGGTAAGCAGGAATGGTACCTGTACCTTGACCACAACTACCATTACCGATACCGAGCTGCAAGTAGTCGAAGTGGGCATGAGTAGAGCCGCGACGTACAAGGTCCCAGGTGTGTGTAGCATTCTTGAGCGTCACATCATCGTAAGCCAATACTGAGAAAGCCACCTGTCCAAGCGCCTCAACGCGGAAACCTGCACGCTCGCCATCCTCTACATTATAAAGAGTGAGGTCGCGCAAGCCCTCGCGGTTACCCATACTCTGGGGCTTGGGATAGGGTTCAAACATATCATCCACCGAGGTGTGATAGCGACCGATGTATGAGCCACTACGACGATCAGTATAGTTCTCCCATGGGCCACAAGCGTAATACTCTACCTGGTCGTAGTCCTCCACAAACTCCATGTCGAGACCGATACGACGCAAATTCTTAATCTTTGCGGTGTACTTGACATCGAGTTGCACCACGCCATTGCTGTGTATGGTATAGGTGAAGGTATAGCCACAGTTACGTCCATCGCCAGTAGCCACAACCGTAGCAGTGCGTCCATCGGCAGCAAGCTCAGCCTTAGTGAGATTCTTCGAGGTGATACCATTGTCAGCTCCATATTTGCTGAGACTCTCGGTGGGACCATCATTCTCTACCCAGCGGTAGTTGCTATACTGAGGACCACGCACGAGGTACTCGGTGCCACGATGCTTCCATGAGAGCATATCACCATTGCTGGCAAAGCGCACGCTGGTACCCTCGGCATTGGCAAAGAGGTAGTCGCTACCCTCACGAGTGAGCGTAAGCACAGAGGTATCAGCCTCAACTGCTGCAAACGCTGCAGGGCGCTCCACCAAGGTATACTGCTCGGTAGCCATAGGATAGGCCGCTGTGGCCCATGAGGTAGCTTCGCGCAAGCGAATCTCTACATTGAGCAACTGCTCACCTTCACCATCAATAAGAGTATAAGGGATGGTCACGGTAGCAGTCTTGCCCGGTGCGACACCTGTGGGAAGAGCCACGGTGCCGCTCTGCTTCACATAGCCATTGAGCGCTACGCTATAGTAGAGTTCGAAGGCGTCGAGGGTGATGAAGTCGTAGTCGTTCTTCAAGGTGAGGGTCTTGCTCTCCTTGTCAAAAGAGACGAACTTGATATACTGGTACACCTTTTTCACCTCAGTGAGTTCGGGACTCCAAGCGCGGTCAGCAGCGATAAGACCATTGTTCACGAAGTTACCCTGGTGAGGACCCGGGTAGTCGTAACCGGTGCGGTACTTATTGAGTCCTGCGGGATGTGCAGCAGCGGTACCCTTCACCTCGGTGACGATGGTCGTGCCGTTCTTGATATCCTCGGCATCGTAGATAGACTGATCCACCCAATCCCAGATACAGCCACCGATACCATAGCGGCTATTCTCGATGATGTCCCAGTACTCCTTGAGGTTACCCACCGCATTACCCATAGCATGCGCATACTCGCACATGAAGTAGGGTTGCTGGCGGTTATTGTTATTGGCATCGTTCTGGCACTCTGTTATGTTGGGGTACATCACAGAGAAGAGTTCGGTGGGGAAGGTTCCCGCACGAGTAGCTCCCTCGTAGTGGATGATGCGGTCGTCAAGCTTCTTCACGGCATTGAAGGCGTGGGTAAAGTTGACACCACCGTTACTCTCGTTGCCGAGGCTCCAGAAGATGATAGAGGGGAAGTTGCGGTCGCGCAATACCATGCGTGTGGTGCGGTCGATGTATTGGGGACGCCATGACTCCTTATCGGTGACACACTTCCCATCCCACTTGTGATCTTCCCAGCTCTTGTGACACTCGAGGTCGGCCTCATCCATGCAGTAGAGACCATAGTAGTCAAACATGGCATTCATCTTGGCCTGACGGGGATAGTGGCTGGTGCGCACGGTGTTCATGTTGGACTGCTTCATCATCTTCACGTCGGTAAGCATAGTCCCGATATCCACGGTGCGACCCGTCACGGGGTGTGTATCCTGCAGGTTGGCACCCTTGAAGAGGATGCGCTCGCCATTGATATATACCAATCCGTCCTTGATTTCGATGTGGCGGAAACCATACTTGGTAGAGAAGACATGCTCCTCGTTGCCCTCAGCATCCTTCTGAGCCACCTCCACGGTATAGAGTGTGGGAGTCTCGGCAGTCCAGGGTTGGAGGTCCTTGAGTGCACCAAACACGATGTTGGTCTTCTTGGTCTTGTCTTTCTCGGTGAAATTGATGGTTTCGGCGTGCTCCTTGATGAGCGCTCCGTCGGGAGCAAAGAAGCGCACTGCCACCTGCTTGGAGGTAGCAACACCGTCACGGTTGTCAAGAGTGAGCTCCACATTCATGCTACCCGCGGTATAGCCCGAAGTTGCATCGAGCGTCGAGGTGATATAGTGATCCACGACATGTACCTTCGGTGTAGCGAAGAGGTATACGTCACGATGGATACCGCTCATGTGCCACATATCCTGGCCTTCGAGATATGAACCATCGCTCCAGCGGAACACCTGTACGGAGATGTTATTCTCACCCTTGCGCACCACCTTGGTGATGTCAAACTCAGCATCGTTGTTGGCACCTTGGGTGTAGCCCACATACTTTCCATTGACCCAAATGTAAGCAGCGCTGTAGATACCATCGAAGTGGAGGAAGGTGCGCATCTCAGCCCAACCCTCGGGAAGAGTAAAGGTGCGGCGGTATGAAGCCACTGGCTCGGGCAGACCATCCTCCATATTGATATAGGGAGGATTATTCACGAAGGGATACTCTACATTGACATAATAGGGCTTGCCATAGCCATTCATCTCGAGGCATGAGGGCACGCTGATCTCGTCCCATTTGGACACGTCAGCACCATCTCCCCAGAAATCTTGCTCACCGGGTCGGTCATCGGTATTCTCCACATAGTAGAGTTTCCACACACCATTGAGACTCATGAAGCGTGCACCAGTGGGATCGACCCAAGGGAGTTCATAGCGCTCGTCGGCACGCATAGTCTCAGTGGTAGCATAGGGCATATAGGTCGCGTGAGCAGCCTCCTTGTACTCCTCGAAGGTAGCCTCATCCTCCCAATACTTGGGCAGAGGCACATTGGTGGGGAACACCTCGGTGAGGATGAAGTAAGAGTTCTCCTCAGTTGGATTAGTGCTCATAGAAGTTTGGTTTCCATTCACGACGAGTGTGTAGGTCGATCCACTAGCATCTTGACAGGTCAACTGATACAATCCGCGCTCCTCATCCTTGAGCACGATGCTCACCTGCTGGTTGGAATTGGTAAACTCTGAGTTCCACTGTAAGGGACGTTTGGGGCCACCAAGTGCCATGTCCAAGGCCTTCTCGGCATAGGGGTTGAAGAGCTGATACCAATTGCCCTCCACCACCTTGCGGCGCATCTTCCATATGCGGCTCTCCTCGGAGGTATCACCTATGGGGTCGGCAAAGATGTAGGCATCGTTGTTCTTGTTGTCACGATTGTTCAGCACGTAGCCACTGGTTGCATGTGTGATGGTATAATAACGATCAAGCAGAGAGGTGTCATATTCATTTTCTTCTTCGTCTTCGCTATCGTCATCACCTACCTCTACATTAGACTTTTGGAACTCCCATGTATTGGCACCCCAGAAGGGTTTCAGCAGAATATAGTTCCATGAGCTGGGATTGGTATACCATCCATTGACCCCCGCTTTATCGATGATGCAGATACCGGTCTTGCCATCAATGGTACGTTCCTCAAGTTTCCATCCATAATCTTGTCCCAACTTAACGGGCTGATCAGCGGCAGAGGCATCCACATAGGCCGCCGTACCAGTGGCCTTATTAATGAGGTTCACGGTGCCATCGTCATTCTTCACCACTTGCCACAAGTAGGGAGCAGCTTCTGACTTCTCCATGGGGATTACCGATTCGCCACTGCTAGCGGCATATTTGCCATACCACACGTTGCGCAGATAATAGTAACACTCTTCGCTAAGGTCTATAGAGGGGACTTCAGGCTCCACGGCACCGACTTTCACAAGTTCCATACGGTCAATGTCGCCTGTCCATCCTGTTGCATTGTAGAGGCGTACGATGTTCTCGCCCTTCTTAAGCGTCACGTTGAAGTCGGCAGAGCCTACGGTGCCCCATCCGCCCGAGTTTCCAGTGTAAGTCTTCACATCGGTTCCATTCACGTTCAACGTCATAGAACGATTCTCACCCGTAATGAAGAACACACGCAAGGTATACTCTCCACCCTCAGCGCTGAACACGTTGCGCCATTGCAGGTCATTGCCAGCGGCATTACCCAACCAGCTTACAGCTACACCGCCCGAGCAACCATCCTTTTCACTATAGATGGCAGAGCCTATGGCTTGATTGTTCTTGATTTCCTGATAGCCGGTGAGCCAAGCGGTCTCAGCCTCGTACAGCGTGCGTTCATGACGCTTCTCAGCCTCCAGTTTATAGATACGTGTGCCATGAGCAGGTACGGTCACCTCGTAGGAGTTCTCAAAGGTACCCTTGTCGGCTTTCTCAAAGAGGTCGCGCACCTTAACTGCGCCACCGAGCTCTACATCACTAAAGTCGATGCTCATGGAGATAGCCGCATCGGTAGGGTTATAGAAGGCGATAGCGCGCTTCGTGCCATACTTTTGCTCTACATCCTTGACGAGTACATAGCCACCATTCTCGCGCTTCACCACATAGGCCTGCAAGCCGAGCGGATCTTGGTCGAGAGCGATGAGCTCCTTGTTCTGCATCAGCGCGAGGGCGTTACCCTTGATGTCGTGCATATCACAACCGATGAGCAGGGGTGAACTCATCATACACCACATGCCGAAGTGTGTCTTGTCCTCCTCGTCGGTAAGTCCGCGGCCCACCTCGAGCATGTCCATGTCGTTATAGTGTCCCGGGCTGGCATAAGCCGAGAGGTAGAGGCTCTGACCAATGATACTCTTGATGGAGGCCCATCCGAGGTAGATATCCTCGGTAGTGCGCCATGAGTCCACCAGATCGCACACCCATGTGCCGGGGAATGCCCAGCGGCAGATGTTCCAGGTGATGTCGTTGCGACCTGTTCTCTGCTTGACAGCTTCGATGGCGGCTGCAATCTCCTTGTAGCGCTGCTCCACATCGAGGTCGAGGCCATCAGCATTATTTCCTGCATCTGCACCGCAATAGTCAATCTTGATGAAGTCGAAGTCCAGTTCGTCGAAATAGAGATCAAAGTCCTGGACATCATGGCCATAGAGTCCCACACCTATGCCGATGGTATCCTTGGGTTGTCCCCAGAAAGAGGCACAAGTGTTGCTACCGGCATCGGAATAGATACCCGCCTTGAGTCCCTTACCGTGGATATAGTCCACCAAGGGACGCAAGCCCTTAGGGAATCGTGTGGGATGGATGAGCAACTTGCCCGTCTCCTTATCACGACCGCCAAAGAAGCCATCATCGATATTGATGTGGTTGTATCCACAATCCTTAAATCCGAGTTCCACCATCGCATCGGCCTGTGCTTTCAGTACCGAGTCGTTGATTTGGTAACCATAAGTGTTCCATGAGCTCCATCCCATCAGGGGAGGATTCTGAGCCACTATCAGAGTCGGCAGCGCCAAAGCCACGAGCCAAGTAATTAGTTTTTTCATCATTATCTGTTAATTTTTAAAGTTTATTGACGGCAAATATAAACATTCTTTTCGTCTTTTTCACAATGGTTCGCCTATTATATTCTATTTTGCAGCCATTTTTCCCTCAAGTGCGACAAACATTTTTCACACCTGCGGCATTTTCCTATCGAACCTTAGACTTTTCGATATCGCACCAGTGAAAATAGGACGCAGAAAGCTGACGACACGAATAAGGCACCCTTGATGAGGATGTCTTCTTTGTGTCAGTATCTAGCATACAATTAGTTTTTTATTTACTCTCCGACTTCTTGTTCCTGGGGAGGATAAGGTTAAGTAACACTCCCACCAAGGCCGCAAGACCAATACCGCCGATAGTAACGCTACCGACGGTGAGCTCAGCACCCCCGATACCTAGCGTGAGAATGAGCGACGCGATGACGAGATTGCGTGTATCGCCAAGGTCTACCCTATTCTTGATCAAGCTGTTGACGCCCACCGAAGCGATGGTTCCAAAGAGTAGCAACATAATACCGCCAAGCACTGCACTAGGAATGGTCTTGAGTACAGCGCTCACCTTACCCAATACGGAGAACAATATACCCACGATGGCTGCGATGCGGATGACGGCGGGATCGGCAATCTTAGTAAGCGACACTGCGCCGGTGACCTCGGAGTAGGTGGTCACGGGAGGGCCTCCAATGAGCGAAGCAGCCACACATGCCAAGCCGTCGCCCAACATTGTGCGATGCAGGCCAGGGTCTTTCACAAAGTCCTTACCTGCCACCTCATTGATAGCATACACATCACCGATGTGCTCGATGACGGGAGCGATGGCTACGGGTATCATAAACACCATAGCCTCCCAGCACACCTCAGGACGCACAAAGGGAGGTAGCGCAAACCAAGGGGCATCCGAAATGGGTTGGAAATCTACGATGCCCAGCGCTACCGCCACGACATAGCCCACCACAATACCCGAGAAGATGGGGATAAGGCGCACCAGTCCTTTGCCGAACATCGACACGATGACAGTCGTAATGAGTGCTATGATAGCAAGGGACCAATTCTCTTTGGCCATATTGACACCCGTACCAGCCAGCGACAATCCGATGAGCATAATCACCGGCCCCACGACTACCGGAGGGAAGAGGCGCGCGATGAAGCCCACGCCACGAAAACGGATCAAGGCACTCATGACACCGTACACCGCACCCACGGCAACGAGACCGAAAAGGGTGCCGGGGAGCCCGTACAGCTCGGTAGCCTTGACGATGGGGGCGATGAAGGCAAAGCTGCTACCCAAAAAGACAGGAACCTTACCCTTGGTTACCAAATGAAAGACGAGGGTACCGACACCCGCGGTAAACAATGCCACCGAGGGATCCATACCCACGAGCAGGGGAACCAATACGGTGGCACCGAAGGCGACAAAGAGGAACTGCACGCCTACGATGGTCTTCTGCACAGGGCTGAGTTTCTTGTTATTATTCATCGTAGAGAGTTTGAAGGTAGTAAATATGCTACTTGGTGCCGAAGATACGGTCACCCGCGTCGCCCAATCCAGGAAGGATATAGTTCTTTTCGTTCAAGCCCTCATCGAGCGAAGCCAAATAGATGTCGACATCGGGATGTTGATTCTGCACTGCCTCGACTCCCTGCGGTGAGGCCACGAGGCATACCAGACGAATCTGGGTGTAGCCGTCGGCCTTCAGACGCGTGATGGCATCGCAAGCGCTTCCTCCAGTAGCTAGCATAGGGTCGGTAAGGAGCACCAGGCGTTCCTTACCTGCTGGCATCTTGTAATAGTAGAACACGGGCTGACAGGTTTCCTCGTCGCGATACATACCGATGTGGCCGATACGTGCCGAGGGCATAAGTTTCATCAATCCGTCAACCATACCGAGCCCTGCGCGCAGGATAGGCACGATGACCACCTTCTTACCCGCAATCTTGGGAGCCTTCATCGGCATCAGAGGGGTTTCGATGTCCTCGTATGTCAAGGGAAGATCTCGAGTAATCTCGTACCCCATGAACATTGCAATCTCTTCCAATAAGCTACGGAACTTCATCGTAGAAGTAGTCTTGTCACGCATGATGCTCAGCTTGTGCTGCACCAACGGATGATCGATGATATGTAAAGCCATAATAATAGATTTTTAGTTTTCATCCGCAAAAATAGTATTTTATTCCGTCTTTCTCATCAGTTCTGACATTTTTTATTCCCATGAGGCAGACATTCCCATAGTCCCCGATCCGAAAGAACGACGCACACAACCCTTTCAGCGAACGCCCTTTATCCGAAAACTTTTTTCATCGCGATGACAAAACATCTTCACCGCGATGACAATCATTTTCCATCGCGGTGAAAAAACATTTCCATCGCGATGAGAAAAACTTTCGGATTCATAGAAGCGGACATCCGGCACCAGCATTGACTCGTCCATCGCTAGAGGCATACAACGGCTCGAGATAAAGAATAAAAGTTTTATTTGTTCTCCACTCGGCTTGCGGCTTTAACCTGCTACGCAGTTTTAAATCAGGCAGCGGCTCGGAAATGCCCAAATAAATTTGGCATTTCGCTCGTCTTGCACTAATTTTGTCCCCTGTATGATGACAGAAGATGAGAAACTGGCGTTGCAAGAACGCATCATTGAGGCACTGAAGACAGTGTACGATCCCGAGATCCCGGTCAACATCTACGACCTGGGACTGATATACCGCATCGAGCTGATGGACGACGGCCGTGCCGAGGTGGACATGACACTCACCGCGCCCAACTGCCCCGCGGCAGACTTCATCATGGAGGATGTGCGTATGCGTGTCGAGGGTATCACTGGCATAACCTCAGCTACCATCAACCTCGTGTTTGAGCCCGAATGGGACAAGGAGATGATGAGCGAGGAGGCTAAATTGGAGTTAGGATTTTTATAGACAAGAATGGTATATTTCATTTCTGACGCACATCTGGGCAGTCGCGCACTCACGTCGATGCGCACCCGCGAACGCCGCTTGGTCAAGTTCCTCGACAACATCAAGCACAAGGCCTCGGCCGTGTATATGCTGGGCGACATCTTCGACTTCTGGTTCGAGTACCATCACGTCGTGCCCAAGGGCTACACCCGGTTCTTGGGCAAGGTGTCGGAGCTCACCGATATGGGCGTCGAGGTGCACTTCTTCATCGGCAACCACGACATCTGGTGCAAGCGTTACCTTACCGAGGAGTGCGGTGTCATCATGCACTATGAGCCCATGACCATCGACATCGAGGGCAAACTTTTCTATTTGGCTCACGGTGACGGTCTGGGCGACCCCGACAAGAAATTCCAGTTTCTGCGCAAAGTGTTTCACAACCCCTTCCTGCAGTGGCTGTTCGCTGGTGTACCTACCCGTTGGGGATTGGGCTTCGGACTCGAATGGGCCAAGCACAGCCGACTCAAGCACGAGAAGGAGGGCGCACCCCGATATATGGGTGAGCAGAACGAACCACTCATCATCTACTCCAAGGAGTATCTGAAGCAACACCCAGACATCAACTACTTCATCTACGGACACCGCCACATCGAGCTCGACCTGATGCTCACACGCGATGCCCGCCTGCTCATCCTCGGCGAGTGGATAAACCTCTGTACCTACGCCGTCTTCGATGGCGAGAACCTGCGTATGGAGAACTTCATCGAGGGAGAGACCGTGCCGTAAGTGGGGGACCCTCCCCAACCCCTCCCTCTATGGAGGGGCTCTACAGACCTCGCGATATACACGGTACTAAACACTAAACTATAATCTATGAAACGTATCTTATCATCATTGCTGCTATGTACAGCAACTTGCGGACTCTTTGCTCAAGACAGTAAGGAGGAGATTGTAAAGACAGGTTGGAACTTTGGCCCTCTGCCCGTGGTGGGGTGGGATAGCGACCTCGGATTCCAGTATGGCGCTTGCGTAGACATCTTCAACTATGGTGATGGAAGCAACTACCCCTCGTACAATTACAAGGTGAACCTTGAAGCTTCGACCTACACCGGCGGTTCATCGCTCCTTCGCTGCTATGGCGACTTTAAGACCCTCATCCCCGATGGCAAGCTCTTCTTCGACTGCACCTACTTCAACGCCAAGAAGTTCGATTTCTATGGCTTCAACGGCTATGCTTCGCCCTACCATGGCCCCGACTATGGAGTCCTCGTTCCTGACGGAGATAAATCAGCCTTCTACTGGATGCGTCGCAACCAATTCCGTTTTGTCACCAGCGTGCAACGCCGCATCGTGGGTAGCCTGCACTGGGCAGCCGGCATCGGATACTACAACATCGTGACGGGCGACGTGAAGATGGATAAGTACAAAGACCAGATATCGCTCTACGACCTCTACCGCGGTGCCGGACTCATCCGCGACAACGAGGCCCATGGCGGTAACGTCCTCCAGTTCAAGGCAGGTCTCGTCTACGACACCCGCGACCACGACAGCGACCCCACACGTGGTGTCAACATCGAGGCCACTCTCGTAGGCGCTCCCGATATCATCGACCGCAAGGGCTACAGCAACCTCGGCTTCACCTTCGTGGGCAGCCAGTACGTGCCCGTATACAAGGACAAACTGACCTTCGCCTACCGCCTCGGCATACAAGCCAAGCTCGCCGGTGAGATACCCTACTACTTCATCAACAACCTCAACACCCTCTTCTTCCGCAAGGTATATACCGAGGGCCTCGGTGGTAACGCCTCGGTGCGCGGTATCAACCGCAATGGTGTGGTGGGTAACGGCATGGCATGGCTCAACACCGAGTTCCGCTGGCGCATCGTGAACTTCCGCTTCATCAACCAGAACTTCCACATCGCCCTCAACCCCTTCTTCGACATGGGTCAGGTCATTCAACCCTATCGCCTCGAAGAACAGAAAAAGGCTTACAATGCTTTGGGAGGTGAGTACAATCCGCTCAACAAGTACAATCCCTTCTACACCGGTGGCGAGGAGAAGCTTCACGCCACCGCAGGATGCGGCCTGAAGATTGTGATGAACCGCAACTTCGTCATCTCTGTTGAGATGGCCCGCGCCCTCGACAAACGCGACGGACAAAAGTTGTGGAACAACATCGGTTTCAACTACCTCTTCTAAAGACAATAGACAACAGTCAACAGACAGGGAAACACCCCGGAGGCAGACTTTTGTCTGTTGTCCGTAGTCTAAAAAATCATGCGTTACCTCTACATCCTCTTCGGTACCTTCTGTTTAGTGATGGGCATCATCGGAGTCTTTCTCCCGGTGTTGCCCACCACTCCTTTACTGTTGCTCACCGCCTTCTGCTACTACCGCGGCTCTGACCGCCTCTATGAGTGGCTCATGAGCCACCCCTATTTCGGGAAACACATAAAAAGCTTCCGAGAGAATCGCATTATTCCCCGAAAAGTAAAAGCATATATACTCATTATGCTATGGGCTTCACTCCTCTTCTGCGCCTATATCCTCTCCCCCATCTGGCTCAAATGCCTCATGATTGCCATTGCCATTGGAGTGACGTGGCATATACTCTCGTATAAATCGGAGTGATCTGACCAAATTTTCTTAACTCAATAAAGCCCCATACACCTTCTTGCGTAGCCAATGGCCATACTCTTCGAGCGTGTGTGTGGCGAGGTATTGCTGCTGTTCTTCCACGCTGATGAGAGAGCCCAAGACGAGACGCACAGGACGGTGTGCCTTATTGAACACTTCGGAGGGCAAGCGCAAGAGGCGCACGCGCCAGTCGATGAGCCCCAGCAGATAGAAGAGCGACGAGTTCTTATCAACGAAGTGTACAGGTAATATAGGAACCTTAGCCTTGGCCATGAAGGCGATGATGGCAGGTTGCCACTCGCGGTCGCGCACGCAGCCGTCACGCAGGCTGAGGTCGCTGATGGCCCCCGAAGGGAGTAGTCCCAATGCGCCTCCCGAGCGCAGATGCGTGAGCGCACGCCGCACACCCATAATGCTCTCGGTGGTTGCCGCCTTGCGTTCCACACCGGTGGGAGTGACAGGAATTAGCGAAGGAGATAGTGCCTCTACCCTACTCAAGAACTGGTTGACCATCATCTTGTAGTCTGTGCGACGATGCCCGAAGTAGTCCGCAAGAATCAGTCCGTCAATATGACCATAGGGATGATTACTAATCGTAATGAAGGGTACATCTTTCCCCAAATTATCCAATTGGACCAATGCCTCGTGCGTGTCGACAAACACCTCGTACTCCACCTCCAAGTCTTCGAGCACGCTGTGCGCAAAGTCCGCACCTCTGAGCTGGGAGTGACGGTCATACAACGCATTCACCTTGTCCACCGACAACAGACGCATCACACCCCGCGCAAGCACACCACCCACGCTGCCACGGAAGAGCGGCGTCATCTGCTCCAGTTCCTGTAGAGTTATCAACGGCATCCTTGAAAGTTAAACATTAACATTTAGAAGTTGGAAATGCAGAAATGCCCATTCAATATGGTTTTAGGGGATCCACCTCGGCATATCCCTTAGCATCATTATAGAAGTTGTTCAAGTAGATGGCAACGAGTACCACGGCAATGATAATCCCTGCGATGTCAAAGGCACCGAGCGCAATGGGTGTACCAAACACATCGAAACATACAACCCAATTGCGCAATGGTGCTATGGTGGCAAACAGTGCATTCACCACTATCATAATGAGTCGGAACTCCGTAGGTCCCATACCGGCATAGGTCAGTTTAAACTCCCCTTTGAGGTGCGCATTGATATATACCGATATGGAGAGCATCAAGTATAGGGCAAGCACAACCATAGCGATGTAGAGATTGAGCATTCCACTCAGTCCAGCTCCGATACACATAATAGCAATGGTGACGCCATCGATATTGTGGTCGAGAAAGAACCCATAGATAGGACGTTGCGTACCTCGCACCCTAGCCAACGTGCCGTCGAGCGAGTCGCCATACCAATTGATGACAAAGCCCAACGATGCCAACCACAGCCACCCGATGTGATAGTTCGAGAGAATGTAGCCCAAGGCCACCACGATAGCACCTGCCACACCGATGGCGGTAAGCATATCCGAAGTCATCCAACGCGGCTGACGCTGAGCCAGCCATATGAGCACTTTCTTCTCCAGATTATTGAGTACCGATGTCTGGATGCGTTTCGATTGTTCCTGTTTCATAAGTGTGCGATTTGTATAGTGAAATTAAAAGTTTCAACTGCTGTGCCGATGACAGGACTCACACCTGTATCTTTCACTTCATTTAACGCGTTTGGGGAATGAATGTTCTGTGTTGAACTACATCGGCTATCAGAAGAAAAGAGATTTACGCTGCAAAAGTAGCGCTTCACACCTAATGAGGAGTTATGATTTTCAACCCGAAAATATTCAAAATTTACGAGTTAAGATACATTATGAAATATACAGGAATATTTGCAATAAGCAGGAGATACTTGCCATCTCGTAGAAGTAACAGGAGAGATAGCGGTGTTTGAGCTTGTACCCAAGAATAGAAAAAGGTCTACCCAATCATTAGGTAGACCTTTTCTCTATTATCACCATTTATTATCATTTGCAAACCGAGCAATCGCCACACTTGCCCAGTTCGCCACGGAAGCGTTTCTCGACCAGGTGGTGCAGACGGTCGCGCAGGGCTTCGAGGCGGATACCATCGATGACCTCGCCCACGAAGGCTCGCATGAGGAGCTGGCGAGCTTCACCGAGGCTGATGCCACGTTGCTGCATATAGAAGAGGGCATCCTCGTTGAGTTGGCCCACGGTAGCTCCGTGGCTACACTTCACATCGTCGGCATAGATTTCGAGTTGGGGCTGGGTATACATGCGCGCCTGACGTGTGAGGCAGAGGTTGCGGTTGGTCTGCTGCGAATCAGTGTGCTGGGCACCTTCGCGCACGAGCACCTTGCCGGCAAAGGCTCCGGTGGCCTCATCGTCGAGCACATACTTGTAGAGTTCATGGCTGGTGCAGTCGCTCACGGCGTGGTCGATAGAGGTGTGATTATCCACGTGCTGCTGCTTGTCGGCAATGGCCATGCCACAGAGGTCGATGTGTGCACCGCGTCCTGCGAGGGTGACGCGCGAAGTGTTGCGCGTAGTACCTCCCACGAGGGTGATGCCATTGATGTGTACGTTGCTGTCGGCCTCCTGCGACACGTAGAGGTTGCTCAGGCGATGGGTGCGCGCAGTGGTCTCCTCCAGTTCATAGAGTTCGAATGAGGCGCCACGGCCCACCACCACCTCGACCACCTGGGTGGCGAGGAAGTCCACATCGTCCGAGGCGTGGTCACACACGAGCATACGCGCCTGCGCCATATCCTCGATGATGATGAGTACGCGGCGATTGACCATGAAGTTGACGTCGGCACGCAGTATGTTGACCAACTGGATGGGTTTCTCCACCATTACTCCCTTGGGCACATAAAGCAGCAGACCGTCCTGTGCGAGCATCGTATTGAGGGCGGTGACGGCATCGGCCTTCACATCAGCCAAGCGGCCATAGTGCTTGGCCACGAGGTCGGGGTACTGCTCGGCCATTTCCCTGAGGCTACCGAGAATGACGCCCTCGGGCAGCGCCACCTTGGGCAGCGCCTTGGTGTAGAAGCGGTCGTTCACGACGAAGTAGAGCGCGGTGCTCATGTTGGGCACGTCGCACTTGAACACGTCGTAAGGGTTCACGGGGATGTCGAGGCGGCTGATGTTGAGTCCGTAGTCGGGAGCAAGGAGCGCCTCCACATCGGTATATTTATAGTCCTCGGCCTGTCGCGTGGGGAAGCCCATACGAAGCAGCTCGTCGTGAGCCTCATCGCGCAGGACATTCATCACGGGAGCGCTATGCTGGCCTATTAGGGCACGACATTCGCGATAGAGGGACAAATATTGAGCCTCTCCCCCCGCCCTCCCCCGAAGGGAGGGGGCTTGCAGACCTCGCGGAGTTATGTTATTACTATTATCTATATTACTCATACATATTTCCTTTTTAGTCACCCTCTCTATGGGGAGGGATGGGGTGGGTCCCCTTATTCCTCTACCTCCTTCTTAATCCAGTCGAAGCCACGCTTCTCGATCTCGAGTGCCAGCTCGGGACCGGCGGTCTTCACGATGCGCCCTTTGTAGAGCACATGCACCACATCGGGCTTGAGGTAGTCGAGCAGGCGCTGGTAGTGTGTGATGACGATGGTCGATGTCTCGGGTGTCTTCAGCTTGTTCACACCCTCGGCCACGATGCGCAGGGCGTCGATGTCGAGGCCCGAGTCAGTCTCGTCAAGGATGCTGAGGCGGGGTTCGAGCATGGCCATCTGGAAGATCTCGTTACGCTTCTTCTCACCGCCACTGAAACCCTCGTTCACCGAACGGTTGGCGAGTTTGCTGTCGAGTTCTACGAAGGCGCGCTTCTCACGCATCAACTTGAGGAACTCATTGGCTGCCAAGGGAGCGAGGCCCTTGTACTTGCGCTGCTCGTTGATGGCGGCACGCATGAAGTTGACCATGCTCACACCGGGTATCTTCACGGGGTACTGGAACGAGAGGAACAAGCCCTCGTGGCTACGGTCCTCAGGAGCCAGTTCGAGGAGGTTCTTGCCGTTGAATATCACTTCACCCTCGGTCACCTCATAGGCGGGATGGCCCACGAGCACATTGCTCAGCGTGCTCTTGCCCGAGCCGTTGGGGCCCATGATGGCATGCACCTCACCGGGGCGCACCTCGAGGTCAATACCTTTCAATATCTCTTTGCCATTGATGCTGGCATGCAAGTTCTTTACAGAAAGCATTGAGGACCCTCCCCCAGCCCCTCCCTCTATGGAGGAGAGAGCAGATTGCTCAATATATTGTTTTTCTGAATTCATATCTATAATGTATTAATTTATTTGTTTCCGCGATGCTTGAAAAGCCCCTCCATAGAGGGAGGGGTTGGGGTGGGTCCTTTATCCCACGCTACCCTCCAGCGATACCGAGAGCAGTTTCTGTGCCTCTACGGCAAACTCCATGGGCAGCTTGTTGATGACCTCCTTGGCGTAGCCATTGACGATGAGTCCGATGGCGTCCTCAGTCTTGATGCCACGCTGGTTGCAGTAGAAGAGCTGGTCCTCACTGATCTTCGAGGTGGTAGCCTCGTGCTCCACTACTGCCGTCTCGTTCTTGATGTCCATGTAGGGGAAGGTGTGTGCACCGCAATGGCTGCCCAGGAGCAGTGAGTCGCACTGGCTGTAGTTGCGTGCGCCATCGGCCTTCTCGCCCACCTTGACGAGTCCTCGGTATGAGTTTTCGCTCTTACCCGCAGAGATACCCTTACTGATGATGGTACTCTTGGTGTTGCGTCCGAGGTGTATCATCTTGGTACCCGTGTCGGCCTGCTGGTAGTTGTTGGTCACCGCCACGGAGTAGAACTCGCCCTGCGAGTTGTCACCCGAGAGGATGCACGAAGGGTACTTCCACGTGATGGCCGAGCCCGTCTCTACTTGTGTCCACGAAAGCTTGCTATCGACGCCACGGCAGTGTCCGCGCTTGGTGACGAAGTTATACACGCCACCCTTGCCCTCGGCATCACCGGGGTACCAGTTCTGCACGGTGCTGTACTTCACCTCGGCACGATCCATCACCACAATCTCCACGATGGCGGCATGCAGCTGGTTCTCGTCGCGCATAGGAGCGGTGCAGCCCTCGAGGTACGACACATAGCTGTCGTCGTCGGCCACGATGAGCGTGCGTTCAAACTGGCCCGTGTTCGCCGCATTGATGCGGAAGTAGGTAGAGAGCTCCATGGGGCAGCGAGTACCCTTGGGGATGTATACAAACGAGCCGTCGCTGAACACTGCCGAGTTGAGTGCGGCAAAATAGTTGTCGCGGTAGTTGACTACCGAACCCAAGTATTGCTTCACCAGGTCGGGGTACTCGCGCACGGCTTCGCTGATGGAGCAGAAGATGATACCCTTCTCCAAAAGGGTCTCCTTGAAGGTGGTCTTTACCGACACCGAGTCCATCACGGCATCCACTGCCATGCCGCCGCTCAGTGCCAGGCGCTCCTCGAGGGGGATACCCAGCTTATCGAAGGTCTTCATCACCTCGGGATCAATCTCGTCGAGGCTCTTGGGACCTTCCTTCTTCTTCGTGGGGTCGGCATAGTAAGATATGCCCTGGTAGTCTATCTCAGGGATGCGCAGGTGTGCCCATTGGGGCATATCGAGCGTGAGCCAGTAGCGGTAGGCACGGAGTCGGAAGTCGAGCAGCCACTCGGGCTCGCCCTTCTTGGCCGAGATGAGGCGCACCACCTCTTCGCTCAAGCCCACGGGTATGACCTCGGTATCCACATCCGTGGTGAAGCCATATTTATAATTTTCCTCCGTAAGCTTACGAACAAACTTGTTGTCGGTCCGCTTCTTGGAGTTGTTATCTTGAGGTTGTTCCATATAGTTCATTTAGGGAGCACGAAAGTACTACTTTTTACCGAAACGTGCAAGCGCCACATTTGTTTTTAGCAGACACGTAGCCATCAACCCCAAAATATTTGTTACACCTATCAAACTTTCGTATCTTCGCAGTGAATATTAAATGCCAACGCTATGACAAAGATTTACGTTATGGAGAGCTGCCCCGACTGCACTGAGGTCAAGGCGCTATACAGCAACCACCCTGATTATGAACTGATATACATAGGCCGCCAAGCCCGTAGTTTGAAGGAGTTTCTCGCCCTGCGCGACCATCACCCCGCATTCGATAAGGTGCGCGAGCGCGGCAACATCGGCATCCCCTGCTTCGTACGCGAAGACGGCTCGGCAGCCATCTCACTCAAGCACTTCGACGCCGCACACTTCACCGCAGCTGCAGAGCCCACCCTCCCCGAAGGCGCCTCATGCAGCCTGGATGGCACGGGGTGCTGAAGTTGCTCATTAGACAACAAAAAAGCGGTGGATGAGCCATCCACCGCAACAGTTATTTTCTATTACACACCTCACTCCACGAATTGCAGTTGTTTTTTCTCCACTTTTTCAGGATTAATAGTTATCTCCCTATTTTCATTCAAAACTTCACATAAAAGTTTTCCATCTTCTGTAACATCTTTTATACGGCACAAACGATTGTAGTGATCATAAACTAAATCACCAGGTCTCAATCCTAATATTTCTTTTGACGATTCATAATTCTTTCTTATCAAGTCTTCGATAAGGTAGTCCTTTATTTTTTGTACATTATTGCACATCTTCCAAACTTTGAAGAAAAGAATTATACATAGAATAGACCAAACTAATGCCAATATTACTGTAAGTACTTCCATTTTGTTTTTTATAAAGAAAAGGCGTGAAACCATCCGTTACTCGCCTTCATTCTAGGTTACCGCCAAGTGACCTTATCCACAACAAGCAAAGAATAGTCCACACCCCATAGGTGCGAACTTCCAGTCTGCTTGTTCTCGTGGATGAATATTGGCGGTATTCAGAATGAAGAGAACAAGAGCCAAAAGCTCCATATCTATATTTATCAAGAACGAACGGAACGCTTTTTCGGGTTAATGATTTGTTTTTATTTAACTTGATTTAGAAAGCAGTAATGCTCCCAGCATCACAAACCTTCGTGAAAGCGTCTGTTCGAGTTTATTCCATAGGCAATTTGTTTTAAGTTTAACATTACAACTTGACAAAGGTATGTAAAAATTCTGACTAAGCGAAGAGAGCATACTTGATTTATTTGCAAATTCATTCCGCAAGTGCCCTACACACCCTCCCTCTCCGAGAATTTAGGCAAATCAAAAGGCAAAAGTTTCGGCAAGTTTTGCACACACATCATGCTGATTACAAACGTGATAAACCCAAGTTTCGGCAAGTCGGCAAGTTGCCTAATATTTTTTGCGTCAATAGGAATTCCCGTCTCAAGCGATGCCCCTATGTTTGGGGAATAATATGTGGATATGCCCACGCTATGACTACCTTCAAAGAGGGACAATGCTTTTAGTGGTTCAAGATCTTGCGGATTGACAGCACTCGCATCACTAGCTAGTGATGCATGCATCGGTAACTAGCGAGCTATGACTCACTAACTAGCGATGGACGCCTCGGTAACTAGCGACGGAACATTTGCTTAGGAAATAATAGGTGTTTCTCCATACAATAAAACACCGCGATGTTTGTCTAAGGGAGCAGCGCGAAGAAACGTGTTCGCTAGCCGTAAGGGAAAAGCAATCTCGCAAAGTGCCCTGGCAAAGTCCCTGCGCGGGATCCTTCACTGCGTTCAGGATGACAGAGTCCTCTGGGTAAACATCTATATTATTACATTTGCTTATGTCTACACAAAGCCAAGGCAAATGCCCGTAGGCGCATTCAAGAAAGACACAGGTGAGAAAGCCCCTAGATTAACAAAGAAACAAAAGAATATAAGGCAACTTGCCGATTTGCCTAAAATCACACCTTAAACGCTGATTGTATTGCATTTACAAAATAAACACTTGCCTAAACTCTTGCCTTTTGATTTGCCTTTTCCTTTCCACGGACGGGCGGTAGGGAGAGAAAAATGGCCGGCACGGAAAGGTGTCGGCCATTATAATAGTGAATAGACAAGGGCAATGAGTTACACCGCTTGCACGTCAAGATCCTTGAGTTCTTCCTTGATGCCATCGAAGAAGATGCCTGTGGCTTGGTAGATGGGATAGTAGAGCACCGAAGCCTCCTTCTTATCCTCGGAGATGAGAGCGTCGTGCTTGTCGAAAAACTCGATGCCCGTAATGACGATGCCTGCAAAGAGGGCAAACTTGAGCACGCCCACCATGCCGCCAAGGATGCGGTTTATCCAACCCAAGCAGATGGCGCTGAGTATCTTCGACACGAGCCATCCCACCAGGCTGAAGAGTAGGGGCACGACAATCAGTATCAAGATGAATGCGGTGATGTGGGCAGCCTCGGCCGAGATGCCAAACGTGGTACCCAACCACTGCCCTACCGGCATGTAGAATGCTCGTCCCAAGAGCAAGCCACCGATGAGGCCCGCCAATCCGGCAACTTGTTTTACCAATCCGTCGCGCAAGCCACTGATGAGCCCGACAACGAGCAACACGCTAATGATGATGTCGATTGTTTGCATGATAAAAAATAGGAAAAAGTGAAGAATGAAGAGGGAAAAGTTGAGCGCACTCTTAACTCTTCCCTCTTAACTTTTAACTCTTTTAAAGCGTTTGCTTCACCTCGATGGTCTTGAAGGTCTCGATGATGTCGCCCTGCTTGATATCGTTGCAGCCCACGAGTGAGATACCGCACTCGAAGTTGGTGGCAACCTCCTTCACATCGTCCTTGAAGCGCTTCAAGGCGTTGATGTCGCCTGTGAAGATCACAATACCATCGCGGATGAGGCGTGCACGGTCGGAACGGCTTACCTTA
>JAZRFA010000022.1:0-21170 GCA_045661085.1 Bacteroidaceae bacterium | reverse complement strand
TCTTTACCGCGAAGTTGATAGAGTCGAGCACCTCACGATTACTCATCAGGTCGAACGGACCGAACTTGGAGATATAGTTGCGTACGGTATTGCGATACACCTCCTGTATGACGTTTACATACCAGTCTTTACCGTAGTTCTTGATGAGTACGGGCGACTTATTGTCCTCCACCTGCAACTGTATCTGCGTATTGAAGTCGAGCAAGGTGTTATCGTTCGAAGCAGCATCGTCCAACTTCTCATCGAACTTCTGGGGCAACATCGACACAATGACGTAGCTTGTAGAGAACCACTCGTACTGACGGCCAGTCTCCACAGGCTTCTCATCGATACCGCCATGACCAAAGATATAGGGTTTATGGATGAGCACCGCCTCTTCACCGGCACCGGGTGCTACGTTGATACATGAGTTCATGCCCAGCATAAGGCATAGGCTCAGCACTGAAAGCATTGATTTCTTCTTCATCATTCTGTTCTTTTATTTGTGTTACATGTTATTCGCTTTTACTAATGCAAATATAGGGATACTTTTCATATCGTCCAATACTTGACGTTCAAAATACATTAGTCTCTATATTTCCACACGATCCACACCGCCACCACGATATAGGCCGCAGCACCGATGATGCCTGTAGGCACAGGGCCTACGAAGCGCTCGTAAGCCATAGGGTCGGCAAGGAAGATGACGCCGATAGAGGCGGTACCATTCATCATGCCATGGGCAAACACGGCTGGCCAGCAGCTCTTGGTCTTCAGGGTGATATATGAGAATAGCGTTCCTAACACGATACATAGCAGGCACATGGCCACGATGCCCGTCCATGGATAGCCAGGATAGTTCATGCCATAGTTATGCCCGGCCACAATGATGGGCGCATGCCAGATACCCCAGATGAAGCCGGTGAGCAGTACCGTTGGGAGGAACTTCATGCGCTGGGCCACCTTGGGTAACAGATAGCCACGCCAGCCCCACTCCTCGCCAAAGCAGGTGACCACATTGAGCAGCGGAGCCACCATCATTATCAAGAGTTGTACCACCCAAAACACCTTCGGTGACACGGGCAGCGTAGCCATCTGCGTGAGATAGCTGTCGATCGTAAACTCCGAGGGGAACACCATAAAGTAAAGCAGCGCGCCAAGGAGCGTCAGCACGAAGGGGCCGAACCATCCGATGAGGTAGTAGCGCACGTTGCCCTTCAGATTGAGGTGCAACATCGAGTTCTTGAAGCCCTCACGAGTAATGAGGCGAGTGATAAATACTCCCAAGGCAGGGAAGAACATCAGCACGGCAGTGAGGGCAGTGTTGATGAGCTGCTCCTCTTGCGATATTGTTGCGGCATCGCGTCCAAGCACACGAGGCCAGATGAGCCCGATGGTCCATGCATAGGTGATCGCAAAGGTGATGATGAGAAACAGCCAGATGCGGCGCGTCTCGAGATTGTTTGTTGTTTTCATAATGTTAATAGACCCACCTAAATCCTCCCTGTGAGGGAGGACTTGCAGACATCGCTGCGTGATGGAATTTTGTTTTAGTTAGACATTGAGATTCTTTTCACGTTGTTTGAGTCCCCTCCCTCACAGGGAGGGTTAGGGTGGGTCTTCCCCTTTACCCCGAACAAGCACCAGCGCACAAAAGGTATCCTGCGCAACACCTCCCACAACACTACAGAGCCAGCAAAGGTTGCGATGAGGGCAAGGGTGTAGATAAGCCACAAGGGAAGTGCCGTACTCTTGAGCCACAGACAAGAGGCGGTGCAGACGGTCATGTGCACGATGTAGAGTCCATAGCTGCTGCGGGTCATATACTGCGAGAAGGGTGTGGCGCAATCGTATCGGTGCTTGAAGACTCCGAAGAGGGTCAGTGTGGCCGAAGCACAATAAAGACTACACAATCCGCTCTGCAAGATTGCAGGGGCGGTATAATCTTTCCCGTAGAATATAATGCAGAAGCTGGCACCCGTCAAGATTGTTGCTGCAAGTCCGAGCTTTACGCACCGCTGTGCCAAGTACTCATGTACTCTCTCTGCAGAGAATATAGAGTAGCCTACGAGGAACACTACGAAGTAGTAGATGGGTCGGTAGAGGTTGACGAGTCCATCAAAGGTACCCACTTCATCGATTTGTGTCTGCGCCAATGCCCATAGCAGAGGCCAAAGGGCAAAGAGCACCAATGAGAGCCCTTGCTCGGAGAGTCTTGCCAGCCACGCTTCTATCTTATCAGCGTCGAGCACCTTGCGTACCACGAGCAGCAACAAGGAGAAGACATAGAGGTCTTGGATAAACCACAAGGGACCTGTACCGCTAACCACAGCGATAAGGTATTTCACCACAACGGGCACCCCCTCGGGCAATACTCCGCCACCTGCCTTCATGTTGGCAAAGCCCAGCACCCAACCGAAGAGGAGCAGCCCGAGCGTAGAGGGCACGAGCAGCTTGCGCGTACGCTCTCGGCGGAACTCCTTCGCCGTACGATGCTGCAGGGCATAGCGGCTCGAGGCACCTGCCAAGATGAACATCAGTGTCATAAACCAGGGATAGAGCACCGTGCACACCGTGTCCCACCACTGATGCTCGCGGAAGCCTCCGATGCTACCGAAGACTCCTTGGGCATTGAAGTTGTAGAACACGTGGTAGATGAGCACCAGTACCACGGTCACCCAGCGCAGGTTGTCGATGAAGTAATAGCGTTGTTTCATCATTGCAATTTACAATTTGGCGATTTACTATTTAATAAACTTTATTTCTTTCCCTCCTTCGCACCTGAGACAATTATCAATTTTCAATTTTCAATTGTTAATAGCTCCTGCGGATAGTTTATCACATACTGCGCACCATTATTCAAGGTCACTAAGGCCAGTTCCTTCTTATTTACGGCATACATCTGATACTTTCCGATATACCTATTTTCAAAGTGTCCCGTGTAGCCCATCAAGCCACCATTACCCCATGTCTTTATATTACCTTTCAGTTCGCCCTTCAAGATGGGACGCACAGATTGGATATCCTCCAGCACCTTGCACCCGATGAAGAACTGCACCACGATGCGGTCCTTCTCGATGTAGAAGTAACGAGGTGTGCGTAGTGCCAAGAACCATATCACCGCAAAGACTATAGGCGTCACAATGCGGTCGGGCATGTCGCCTCCCACAAAATATACATCGTATATAACATATATCGTAAGCAACACCACGGCAATGGTCATGGCAATAACTTTCCATTCTCTACGAAATCGGTATATCATAAAGCATCCCCTTTCTTCTTTTTCATACGCCCGCTCTTCTTCAAGGCCTCGGCAATAATCCATTGCAGCTGCCCATTGGTAGAGCGGAACTCGTCGGCCGCCCATTTTTCAATGGCAGCCATCGTCTCGGCATCTACACGCAGAACGAAACTCTTGGTTTTATTGTCTTTTTCAGCCATATATCGAGAGGACAACGGTCAACAGACAACAGACAATAGTCACCATCCGGATGTCTACCGCAGACCGTTGTCTGTTGTCCGTTGTCTATCTTAATGATTCAACGTACCCGAGTTAATCACTGGCTGTGCAGGCTCATCGGCGCAGAGCACCACGAGCAGGTTGCTCACCATAGCCGCCTTCTTCTCTTCATCGAGTTCTACGACTTGCTCAGCAGAGAGCTTGTCAAGCGCGAGCTTCACCATCGACACGGCACCATCGACAATCTTCTCACGCGCAGTGATGATGGCGCTTGCCTGCTGGCGCTTGAGCATGATGGCCGCAATCTCGGGGGCGTATGCCAAGTAGTTGATGCGAGCCTCTACCACCTCGATACCAGCCATAGAGAGGCGCTCGTTGAGCTGATCCACCAACTCCAAGTTAATCTCATCAGCGCTTGAGCGCAAGGTGAGCTGCTCATCAGTTGCCGTATCGGTATCATCGTACGCATAGCGGCCAGCTACCTGACGCAATGCTGCATCGCTCTGCACACGCACGAAGTTCTCAAAAGCACGCATACGGCTTGCTACGGCTGTAACACCCGCGGTATTGCTTGCCATCGTCTGTGAGTCAATCTCGAAAAGCGCCTTGTAGGTATCCTTCAATCTCCACACCAGCACCACGCCAATCATAATGGGGTTACCAGTAAGGTCATTCACCTTGATAGGTTCGGGGTTAAGATTACGAGCGCGGAGCGACACCTTCTTCTTATCCAGGAATGGATTGACCCAAAAGAAACCCGTGCGGAAGCAGGTTCCTTCATATTTACCAAAGAACACCATTGCACGCGCCTCATTGGGTTCTTGCGTGGTGAAGCCAATCAAGTGGAATATCCAGAGGATACACAACACCGTAGCACTCACGCCACCAAGCACCTCGGGGACAATTCCTTTTCCTATACCTACAAAAAGCAGCACCGCAGCTGTAATCATCAACAAATTAAGCAACAAGGCCAAAAAGCCATTCATCACGAAACCTTCGTAATCTCTTTCTTTCGTTTCCATAGTCATAAAAATTAAAATTAAACAAATTACGTTCCCTTTCCTCCTTCGCATCTCAATAATTCGAGGCTAAAAGAGTAATATCATTTTGATATCACAAAGATTTCACAAAAACTCTGGAAATTCCAAATATTTTCACAAAAAAGTTTCTTCAAAGAGCAAAAAAACGTAACTTTACGGCAAAATAAACATACCATGCTACTGAAACTCTACGAAAAGAACAACTCGCGCCGTGACCTTGACCGCATCGTCGACATATTGAACCAAGGGGGTGTCATCATCTATCCCACCGACACGACCTATGCCTTTGGCTGCCATGCCTTGAAGGAGCGAGCCATCGAGCGCGTGTGTGAAATAAAAGGATTAGACACCAAACACCATCTGCTCTCCGTAGTGGCACACGATATCAGTAGCGTAAGCGAATATGTGCGTATCGACAACGACACCTTCCGCTTGATGCGCGACAATCTCCCCGGCCCCTTCACCTTTATCCTTCCTGCAGGCAACCGCTTGCCCAAGATCTTCAAGAACCGCAAGGAGGTGGGCATACGCATCCCCGAGAACAGCATTGCGCAAGAGATTTGCGAAGCTTTGGGCGCTCCCCTACTCTCGACCAGCCTCAAGGTGGACGAACACGAGGACATCGAGTACATGACGCAGCCCGAACTCATCGACGAGAAGTGGGGCGACCGCGTGGACCTCGTCATCGACGGTGGCGAAGGCGATACCGAGCAGAGCACCATCGTCAACTGCGTGGATGGTGAGCCCGAGATTGTACGTCAAGGGAAAGGGTGGTTGTAAAAAATCGCTATTTAGGGCTGCATACCATCATCCAGATACTCCTGTACAATAGCAAGAATCTCACGGCCGAACATTTCGAGTGACTTCTTACCGAAGCCAGGCATACGTAGGAGCTCGCGTCCACTGATGGGGAGCTCGTTCACGATGCCGATGAGGGCTTTCTGTGTGAGCACGCCGTAGGCAGGGCGACCCAGTTCGTCGGCACGCCCACTGCGCCAGGCACGCAGCTTGAGGAAGAGGCGTGGGTGGCGGATGTCGGCATTGCGGTCCACCTCGATTTTCTCTTGCGTAGCGCTCCTCTTGCGCTCGCGCTTGGCCGAAGGCTCGGCACCCAGCAGTCCCATCGCTTTGTCCTTCAGGTAGGTCGACACGTTGAAACCATTGGCAACGACGCGGGTGAGCAGGTGGTGTTTCTGGGCAAACGATTGCTTGAAGTTATAGGAAGCCTCTGTGAGGCGCTCCTTGACCTCCCGATTGTCGCTATCCAGAGCAGCATACTCGATGAGCGGGCGAAGCAGTTCGTCGAGCTTCTCCACGAAATAGGCCGCAGCCTTATGTATGCGCTCGGCAAGGAGCGGGTCGGCGGCATAGTCGGGCGACTCCATCACGAGCGACGTATATTGGCGATAGAAGGTGGCCGCTACAGAGGCTACCTCCTTACCCCAGCGCTCGTCGGCCTGCTTGTACATCTTCAGTAACAGGGGATACACCTTGTAGAGATGCTCGTCGATGAGGCGCAACATACGATGGAAGTCGGCCTCAAGTGTTTTGAAGCTGAACAGCTCGGTGAGCATCATCAGATAGTAGTCGCGCTCGAGCGCGGGGAGATGCCCTGCGGTGTGTTGCGCCTGCTCCAACTCTACATTCATGTAGTCGGTCACCAAGGCATCGGTTTTGACCGAGGTGGGCGAAAGCGGAGCGGTGAGCACCAAGCCCTCCAAAGAGCGGCAACGGCTGAGGGCGACATAGACCTGTCCGGCGGCAAAGGCGGCATTGACATCGAGCACGGCGCGGTCGAACGTGAGACCCTGACTCTTGTGCACGGTGATAGCCCACGCCAAGCGTAGGGGATATTGGCGGAACTCACCCTCAATCTCCTCGCGTATCTCCTTGGTCTCCTTGTCGATGACATAACGCGCATTGGTCCATACATCGGGTTCCACCTCAATCTCTACACCATCATCGATGCCACACACGCAGATGCGCTCGGCATCTATCGCGCTCACGATACCGAGTTTGCCATTGTAGTAGCGCGAACCTTGCGAGTCGTTCTTGAGGAACATCACCTGGCAGCCTTTCTTAAGCACGAGTTTCTCCTCGGCGGGATAGGACGACTCGGGGAAGGTGCCCGACACCTGCGCCTTGAAAGAGAAGCGCACTCCCTTGAGCTCATCCATACGCTCTTCGTTGTAGCGGTTGGCCGTAGCGTTGTGGGTGGTGAGGCGGATGGTGCCGTCACCAAATTGAGAATTGAGAATTGAAAATTGAGAATCGGCTTCCGCCTGTTGCCTGTTGTCCACACGACTATTCAGTCGCGCCAGACTCTCGGAGGTGAGGCGATTCTCGCGAACCTCGTTGAGGATATTGATAAAGGTGTAATCGGTTTGACGATACACGTGAGTGAGCTCTATGGTCACGTGCTGCGTCTGTTGCAGGGCATGGCTACCGAAGAAATAGGGCGTGCGGTAATACTCGCGCAAGAGAGCCCACTCGCCCTCCTTCACTACGGGCGCGAGCTGGCTGAGGTCGCCAATCATAAGCAACTGCACCCCACCGAAGGGACGATGGCGGTCCTTGTGGAGGCGAAGCACTGCATCAATCTGATCGAGAAGGTCGGCACGCACCATCGAGATTTCATCAATGACGAGGAGGTCGAGCGTACGGATAATATTCTTCTTCTCTTTACTGAAACGATACTTCTCATCTTTCGTGTTGAACGAGCCACCGGGGATATAGGGTGCCAAAGGGAACTGGAAGAACGAGTGTATGGTGACACCACCTGCATTGATGGCCGCCACGCCCGTGGGCGCTACCACCACCATGCGCTTGGGCGAACGCTCCTTGAGGCGGCGCAAGAAGGTGGTCTTACCCGTACCTGCCTTGCCCGTAAGAAAAACGTTTACTCCCGTTCGCTCCACAAGTTGCCACGCGAGGTCCAATTGCTCGTTGCTCTGTTCCTTTTTCATACCTTCAGAAACTTTTTTCATCGCGATGACAATCAATTTCCACCGCGATGACAAACCTTTTTCATCGCGATGAAAAACATTTCTCTCCGCGATGAGAAAAATTTATCTCTTTATCCCAACAAAGGTAATGGATATGGCGAAAAGTTCCAAGAAATATAATCAAAAGATGAGTTCTGCAAAGGGAATGATGCAAAGTCCCCCATAGAGCCAAAGGCAAGCCCCTGCTTGCTGATAAATATTGGCAATAATATAGATGTTGTCCAAAGCGCAGTTCGTGTCATGCTGAACTTCGTGAAGCATCTCGCAAAGTGTCCTGGTAAAGTCCCAGCGCGAGATCCCTCGGCGCTTCGCTTTGTCGGGATGACACCATCGCTGAGATTTTAGTGTTGTTGGACAACTCCTATATTATCTCCTAAATATTCGAGCAAACTTGGCATTTCGTTCGTTTATTCAATATTTATTACTACCTTTGCAATGATAAATATCCTACGATAATGAAAAGAACGTTAATGTCAATATGCCTTTGCCTCAGCATTGTGATGGCATGGGCGCAAGTGGAGGCTCGCTATGACAAGGGTAGCGTGCCCGTGGTGAATGGCCGTGTGATGTTTCAGGAGACTGTTGCCACCTCACTCAGTGAGGGCGAGGCATACGAGCGCATCAGCGAGTGGGCCAAGCAGCGATTCGTCAAGCCCAACGTCATCGTGTCAAAGTTCACTTCCGAGGACAACACCAACCACACACTCAGCCTCACGGCCGAAGAGTACATCGTATTCAAGAACAAATTCTTCGTGCTCGACCGCACACGCGTGAACTACTGGGTAGAGCTGCAATGCCGCGAAGGTGCCGTGAGCGTGAAGATGACCCGCATCAACTTCTGGTATGAGGAGGAGCGCGAAGGCGGTCTCAAGTTCAGTGCCGAGGAGTTCATTACCGACGAGCAGGCCTTCAACCCGAAGGGCACCAAGATGCTCAAGGACCAGGGCAAGTTCCGCAAAGGAACCGTCGACTTCTTCGACCGCGTAGTGGCAGAGATGACCGAGGTGTTGAACAACTAATGCCAACATACCTATGAAACGCAACCAACTGCGCAACCTGCTCAACACCCTTTTCCTCGTAGGTTTCCTCGTGGCGCTAATACTCTATATATCAATCCCAGAGGATCGCACGGCATTCCTCACCGTAAGTTTCATCTCTATGGCAATCAAGGTAGCCGAGTGGATTTTACGATTCTTCAGATAACAAGTGCGCATGCGTAAGATATTACTTAGCATCATCGCAGCATTGCTGAGCCTGAGCACCAGCCTCTACGCCCAGCAAACGCTGCGCATGGGAGGTGAACGGGCAGAAAACATCGGCGGCAGCATCACCACACTGAACCAGCAAGGCATCGTGAACGGACAAGGCGTGGGACGCGACAGCACGGTCGTAGACCGAGGTGTGCCACGCGACGTGAAGATGTTCTGCATAGACCCAATGCTGGGCGATATCATACCCGTCGACACCGACACGGCAGTGTATAACTTCCAGAACTTGCACTTCACCGACGGCATGAACGGAGAGTACAACTACCTGGGCAATATGGGTTCACCGCGCCAGTCGCGCATCTTCTTCAACCGCAAGAGCGACGGACAGTTCCTCTTCACCGATGCCCTGGACTTCTTCCTCACCACACCCGGAGAGTTCCGATACACCGACACCAAATCGCCCTGGTCAAACATCAGCTACTACCGTGCCGGCAACAAGCGCAATGGTGAGGAGCGCTTCAAAGGGCGCTTTGGTGCCAACAATGGCAAGCGCACCGGCATAGGCTTCAACATCGACTTCCTCTATGGGCGCGGTCTCTATGACCATCAGTCAACCTCCTACTTCGACGGCAGCCTCTACGGCTATCACCACGGTGACCGCTACGGCATCAACGTCCTCTTCAGCTACGACAAGCTGCGCCTTGCCGAAAATGGAGGTATTGCCGATGACCGCTACGTGACCAACCCTGAAGCAATGGCCGAGGGCAAGAAAACCTATCGCCCCGAGGATATGCCCACCAATCTGGACAAAACGTGGAACGAGAACATCCTGCACTCCCTCTTCCTGGCACAGGACTTCGGACTTGGATACTACAAGGAGCGTGTCGACAGCCTGCCCGATACGGTTCTCATCCATCGGGATTTCGTAGCAGTAAGCAAGGTATTCCACACGATGGAAGCAAGCAACAAGAGCCACCGTTTCATCGATCAAGCCAACACGAAGGACTATTATGCCAACCAATACCTCCCTTACGAGCCCTATGACTCGACAAGTTACCTGCACCTGCGCAACACCGTGGGGCTGACACTCGTCGAGGGTTTCAACCGTTGGATACCCTTCGGAGCTTCGGCATACGCAACACACGAGTTCCGTCGCTTCAGCCTGCCCGACAGTGTAGGAGGAGTGGGTCCCTATCACATGCACACCTACAAGGAGAACAATATCATCCTTGGCGGTAACCTCAGACGCACCATGGGCACAGCCTTCCACTTCAACGCTACAGCCGAGACCGTACTCGCCGGCACCGACCTCGGAGCCTTCCGTATCGAAGGAAATGCCGACCTCAACTTCCGTTTGGGCAAAGACACCGTACGCTTCAGAGTCGAAGGATACATGAAGAACGAGAACCCCTCGTTCTACTACCGACACTACCACTCGCAACACTACTGGTGGGACAATGACCTCCACAAAGAGTTCCGCACCCGACTCGGCGGTAGCCTCAGCATCGACCGTTGGCACACCCGCCTCTATGCCGGCGTAGAGAATATCAAGAACTACACCTACCTTGCCGGCACGCCCTATATGGCCCCCGCAGAAGCAACATCAACGACACCCCTCAGCCTCAGCAACGTCACCGCACGCCAGTATGGCAAAAATCTGCAGGTGCTGAGCACTACACTCTATCAGGACTTCAAGCTCGGCATCATCCATTGGGACAATGAGGCCACCGTGCAATACTCGTCCAACCAGGACGTGCTACCTCTGCCACTCTTGAACCTTTATAGCAACCTCTACCTCAAGTTCACCTATGCCAAAGTACTGCGCATACAACTGGGAGGCGACGTGCGTTGGTTCAGCCGCTACTATGCCCCCGACTATGCCCCTGCCCTGGAGCAGTACTTCGTGCAAGAGGGAGCACATCGCGTGGAGTTGGGCGGATATCCCTTCATCAACGTGTATGCCAATTTTCACCTTAAGCAGGTGCGCTTCTATGTCATGTATCACCATGTCACACAGAATTCATTGGAGCAGACCAACTCGTTCCTCGTGCCCCACTACCCCATCAATCCACGTATGTTCAAGCTCGGCTTCTCGTGGAATTTCTGGGATTAAGAGCTTATAGAGTAAGATAAAGAGTTGTGGGTTAAGATTAGAGAACTTTTCAATTTTTAATTTTCAATTTTCAATTCGCATGATACGCTGGGGAGTTATCGGATGTGGCGAGGCCACTGAGAAGAAGAGCGGACCCGCTTTTCAGCAGATAGAGGGTTCAAAGATAGAGGCCGTCATGAGCCGCAGTGCCGAACGTGCGCAGTCCTATGCCGAGCGCCACGGTATCAAGAAGTGGTATATCAACGTGATGGACATCATCGACGACCCCAACGTGAATGCCATCTACATTGCCACTCCCCCCTCATCGCATGCGACCTACGCCATCATGGCACTGCGTGCAGGCAAGCCCGTATATATTGAGAAGCCTATGGCAGCCTCCTACGAGGACTGCATACGCATCAACCGCGCCAGCGAGGAGACTGGCATCCCCTGCTTCGTAGCCTACTACCGTCGCTACTTGCCCTATTTCAAGAAGATAGAAGAGCTCATTCCTCGCGTGGGCAAAGTCATCAACGTACACATCCGTCTGGCACAGCCCCCGCGCGAGTTTGATGGATCAACCGGTGCTGCTATGCCTTGGCGCGTACAGGCCAACATTGCCGGAGGTGGTTACTTCTACGACCTCGCCCCTCACCAGCTCGACCTCTTGCAGCACTACTTCGGCTACATCATCGAAGCCAAGGGCTATACTGCCAACCGCGGCGGACTCTATGAGGCAGAGGACAGCATCAGTGCCACTTTTCGCTTCGACAACGGTCTTGTAGGCAGCGGTTCCTGGTGTTTCGTGGCTCATGAGAGTGCGCGTGAAGACCGCATCGAAATCATTGGTGACCAAGGCATGCTGTGCTTCTCAGTCTTCACCTACCAACCCATCGAACTCAACGACTGCACCGGACACCACGAGTTTTCTGTGCCCAACCCCGAGCACGTGCAGCAGCCCCTTATCGAGAATATCGTACAGCATCTGCAAAAACGTAGCATCTGCACTTGCAACGGCCTCAGCGCCACTCCCACCAACTGGGTGATGGACCGTATCTTAGGGAAGATTTAACCTATACGCAAATAGGCACACAAAATAAGGGGCATCCGATTGGATGCCCCTTATATCTTAATACAAGCGATGCTATTTCCTAAGTTTACTCTGCGTCAGCAGTCTCTTCTACTACGGGAGCGTCGAAACCAGGGAGTGTCTCGGGGTTCACAGCATTATCATTGATAGCATTCTCCATCAATACGCTATCGTGACCGAGCTCTGCACGGCTAGGCAACAGATACGCAGAAACGATGCAGAATACAGCAATAACAATTGCAAGTGTCCAAGTTGCCTTCTCAAGAAAGTCTGTAGTCTTGCGAACGCCCATAATCTGGTTTGACGAAGCGAATGATGAAGCCAAGCCACCACCCTTAGAATTCTGAATCAGTACAATACCACACATCAGCACTGAAACGATGACGATGAGTACAATAAAAAGTAAATACATATTCTATTTTAAGTTGTTATTAATAATCAATTTTTCCAAAAATCTGATTTGGTCTGCAAAGTAAGCATTTTTTTCGGGGAATTGCAAATATAAACTCCGAATAATTTCGAGAGCACGCGAATATTTGCGCTGTTTGATATAAATCTTGGCCAAAGTCTCAGTAAAATAACTTTCTTCAAGCTTTTCCTCATCCGAAAGCGACACTATTGGGGCCGCCACATCGTCCACAGCTACAGACTCGACTGAGACCTCCTTCTGCGACATCAATTCCAATGCTCTGCTCACGCTATCATCTGCATCTACTGTAGGAGCTGGCTGCGATACATCTTCTATGCCAAGCGAAGGAAGAGGGTCGCTATCACCCATCAAGAAGCGTGTTGCATAGTCACCCACAGTATCGGGTACAAAAGCCTGCCCACCAAAGTCCTCGGGTAATGTCCCGAGAAAAGCATCGATAAGGCTTACAGTGCGGTCTACCGTTGGCTCATCAATCACTGCAGGTTCATCAGCCACTACCCTATCGGTATAACCTTCAATAAGGCGGCATAAGGCACGACGGTCACTCACGTAGAGCACCGAACGACGTAACTCAGCCCCGAAGTCTGGGTCGTGAAGCAGATACATATTCTTGAGCATCAGCAACCGCGCTGTCTGAAAATAGGGATAGCGGGCAACGATGCCGCGCAGCTCATAGAGCGTCTCGCGACTCAGCAGTTCGGGATGATTAATGAGCGAACCTAAAATCATACGTGTTTACCAGTTGGCTACAGTGGCATTAAAGATCTGTTCCACAATCTCGTCAATCATCTGTGTCACCAGCTCATCCTGCACGTCGTTCAGCTGTTGCGTAGCATCAAACTCGCGGCTTGCCGAGAATTGGCGTTCAAAATCTTCGGCATGATTTTTGGTATTCTCGAACTTTACCTTGACCGACATCTTGAGTTGCATCATCGATGAATATCCGTCCGAAGAGATGGACTTGTTCACCTGGTCATAGGCAGTAATCTCACCCGAAAGAATAAGGTCACCTCCACGGTTCACCTGCTGCAGTTTGGTTTGATTGGCATACTTGTCGCTCAGTGCATTATTGAACATACTTTCCATAGGGCCCCACTGATAGAGTGCACGGTTGGGAAAGTTTTCGAGGGTAATAGTCTTGATGATATCGTAGTTAATGGATGCTCCGTTAAACTTGTACGATATAGTGCACCCCACCAACATAAGTGCCAGCATAAACGACAAACCTTTGCAAAGTCTTGTATGTCTCATAGATTCAATAGTCTTCAAGCTTATATTTTTCAATCTTGCGATAGAGCGTGCGCTCCGAGAATCCCAACTCCGCAGCAGCAGCTTTTCGGCGTCCTCTGTGGCGTATCAATGCCTTGCGTATGAGTTCCTTCTCTGCCTCTTCGATAGAAAGCGTCTCTTCCACATACTCCTCCGTGTCCTGATACTCAAAGTCGTCTTGATCCTTCTGTGAACGGATAGATATGGTAGCTGATGACGCAGACTGCACACCATCCATCAATGCCAGCTCGCCACGTGAAGAATATCCTCCTGCTGGGCGTGCCATAGATACTTCACCGTTCATCAAAGCGTTCACTTGGCGTTTCAGTTCGGTCATATCTTGGCGCATATCGAAAAGCACCTGATACAATATCTCGCGCTCACTCTCAAAGGCCTTTCCCTGCGAGGATTTACTTCCGCTGAGCATTGGGAGATTACTCTTTACCTCGGGAAGATAGTCGCGCAGCACCTCCTCGGTAATTTCACGTTGAGGCGAGAGCAGCGTAATCTGCTCGGTCACGTTCTTCAGTTGACGTATGTTGCCCGGCCACGGATAGGCTGTAAGCAAGCGTTTGGCGCCATCGGTGAGTTGCACGGGAGGCATCGTGTAGCGTTCCGACACGTCAGAAGCAAACTTGCGAAACAGCAATGCCACATCGCCCGGACGTTCGCGCAAGGCGGGAACCTTAACGGGAATGGTATTGAGGCGGTAGTAAAGGTCTTCACGGAAGTCACCACGCGCTATAGCCTCCACGAGGTTCACATTCGTAGCTGCCACAATGCGCACATTGGTCTTTTCCACCCTTGATGAGCCCACTTTGATATATTCACCCGACTCGAGCACACGCAGCAGACGCGCTTGCGTCGAGAGCGGCAACTCACCTATCTCATCGAGAAAGATGGTACCATTATTAGCCTCGGCAAAATAGCCATTGCGTTCGTCAATAGCTCCAGTAAAGGCACCCTTTACGTGTCCAAATAGCTCCGAGTCAATAGTACCCTCGGGGATGGCACCGCAGTTGACTGCAATATACTTGTTGTGCTTGCGTGCGCTGTGCTGATGGATTATCTGCGGGAAATGCTCTTTACCCACACCACTCTCACCCGTCACCAACACCGACAGGTCTGTAGGGGCCACCTGCATAGCGATGTCTATGGCACGATTGAGTTCCTCAGCATTACCTACAATGCCAAATCTCAACTTTATCTTCTGTATCTCCTTGCTATCCATCATAATGAGCCTATTCTCACGGCACAAAGGTAGTGATTATTCACCGTTCCACAAAACAAAACGGAGCAGTTTCTCGCCACGTGTGGGCTGCGAAGTACTCTGCACCGGCAACGCCTCCCATCTGCCGTCACACAAGACACCGAGCACCCCGACACATAAAAAAGAACCCCAGCAAATCCAACAAACTCTGCCTGAGGTTCTTCACGGAGCGGCAAACGGGGCTCGAACCCGCGACCCTCAGCTTGGGAAGCTGATGCTCTACCAACTGAGCTACTACCGCGTTATGGGGTGCAAAGTTAGCACATTTTTGGATTCGCACAAAATGGAATAGACTTTTTTCACTCTTCCATAGGGATTCAAGCCTGCAGCGCTTCTCAGCGACAACTTTTAGCATATTCGCTCGGAGTCATCCCTACGATTTTCTTGAACACCTCACGGAAGTGCTTGGCATCGACGAATCCTACCAAATCGGGAATCTCGGATACTGCGTGGCGATGGTCGCGGAGCAATTCCTTGGCCTTATTGATGCGGCACGCGCGGATGAGGTCAGAAGGTGTGTCACCCGTGAGGCCTTTAATCTTATTGTATAGCGTAGTGCGGCTCACACGCAATTCGTACGCCAAGGTATCGACGGTAAACTCGTGGTCGCTGAGATTATTCTCAATAATGGTTTTCATCTCGGACATCAGTTTGAGATCTAGTTCCGAAGCTGAATCCGAAACCTCCTCGTCCACAATATCGAACGAGGCCATCCGATGACGGAGTTGGAGACGACTCTCTACCAAATTACCGATGGTAAGCTGCAACACTTGAGTGTCGAAGGGTTTGGTGACATAGGCATCGGCCTTGACGGAGAGTCCATTGATAATGCTTTGTTGGTCGGACAGGGCCGAAACGAGCACGACAGCTATGTGCGAGGTGTCGATATTGCTTTTGATGGAGACACAGAGGTCATCGCCACGCATCTCGGGCATCATCACATCGGAGAGCACGATGAGCGGCTGCACGTATGGAAGTTTGGAGAGCGCCTCCTTACCATTCGTGGCGGTGAAGACAGCATAATCCTTATCAAAGAGCCGCTTCAGATAGGAGAGCATTTCAGGGTTGTCCTCGACGATGAGCAGACGATAGCGATGATCATCACCTTGCTCTTCAACATAGTGTGGAGGCAATGTCACTGGATCAGCAACGAGGTCAGTACTTTCATCGACAAACTCGGTTGCCTGCACTTTGTAATGATCTCTGCCCAAGGGGAAACAGACGTAAAAGTCCGACCCTCTATCGACCTGGCTTTTCACCTCAATGCGCCCACACATTTGCTTCACGTAGCGTCCGATGGAGAGCAGCCCCACACCACTGCCTACAATCTTGGCATTGATGGCATTGGCACCACGGAACAGTTGCCTGAAGAGCTTGTCCTGCTCTCCGGAACTGATACCGATGCCGTGATCCACTACATGGAATCCCCAGTGCGTAGCATTGCGGTAGAGGCTGAACACGATGGTGTCGCCATCCTTGCCGTATTTGATGGCATTGGAGAGGAGATTTTGGATGATGGAATTGAGTTTTCGTGCTTCTACCCAGATGTCGAACGGCTCGTCGGGATGCTCGTAGCTGATGATCTGATGCCTTGCCTGTGCCAACAGCGAGAGCTTATCAATCTGTGCCTGGATGTGTGCCACCGCCTCGTGCCGTTCGATGCGCACCACTCCCTTCTCGATGCTCGACAGCTCATATTGCATCACCTTATCGGTCATCTTGGTGAGTGTGTTGGCATTGCGCAGGGCGAGGTCCACAGCCTCTCGTTCCTCGACGCCGAGCGTGTCGCTCTGATGCAGTTCCTCGAGTGGAGCCTTGATGAGTGTCAAGGGGGTGCGTATGTCGTGTGCGGTATTGATGAGGAAGTTGATTTTCTCGTCCGACACCTGCATCTGGTTTCTCGACTTGAGGTATTTACCTATCAAGTACAGGATGATGCCGATGACAGCCAGCTCGAGCAGGAGTCCACCAAATGACAGGTAGAAGGGAGGCTTGACGGTGATGATCAGCTTGCGTTCATCAAGCACCTCGGCGGACTCTTTTGACACCACCCGTATGGTCAGTTCGTGACTTCCTATGGATAGGTCTCCCAAGGTGATGAAGCGGTCTTCATTGAGGGGTTTCCACGCTTTGCTTCGTCTGCCGTCAAATTTCCACATCACTTGGCAGTCTGAGGGATATATATGATTGATACACTTTATCTTGATGGCAGCATTGCGTTGGCTGTGGTCCAATCTCAGGATTCGCATATCATCAAGTGCATCGGTGAGTGGCGACTCGTCGTCATCGGCAAGCATACGTGTGTTGCCGATGTAGAGGTCGGAGAGGACAAGCTTACCTTTATAGATGTGGGGCAAGGAGGTACTTACGGGAATCTCAATGATACCCATATCGCTTCCAAACATCAGCGTCTGGCGGTGCGTAGCTATGCCCGACTGGACGTTGAAGCTCACGCCCTGCAATCCCTGGTCATTGGTCCACGTGGTAATGCGTCCCGTGTTCTTGTTGAAACGTACGATGCCATCGTCAGAACTGATGTAGAGCGATTGGTTATTGGCACCAACGATGCTCTTCATACAATTATTGGTAAGTGAGCTATTCTCACTGTTATAGCGGACGTAGTAGTTTTCCTCCTCATTGAAGACAATCAATCCGTGGTGGTGGGTAGCCACATATACGGTGCCATCGGTATCTTGATAAATGGAGTTCACCCTGAATCGTTCGATGGGCAGTTCGATACGCCGTTTCGTGCGAGCTCCCTTATCGAAACCATACAGTCCATCCTTGGTTCCTATCCACAAGTGGGTATTGTCTTTGGGGGTGATGCAGTTGATACCACCAAAGATTTCGGTGTAGTTCACGCGGAGCTTTCCGTCGTAACTTATGTTGAGGAGTTGGTTCTCGCCTCCCATCCACACGCTTCCGTCGGTGGGGTCGAGCGACATTGTCTGTATGTATTTTTCGGGGATGATGAGATCAGGCTTCACGAACTCCACCGACTTGGTGTGCTTATCAATGACATAGATACCTGCTGCGTATCCCCCAAGTAGGATGGTTCCCGGACGCACCTCGCACATCGTGAGAAAGTCGTGGTTAGGGTTAGGCGAAGCGTCCTGCATAGAGAGTAGCGTGTGCCAGTGCTTGCGCTTGACATCGTACATACTCACACCATTGTCGGTGGCATACCACAGATCTCTGTCACAGTCTTCAAGGATATAGTTTACACCATTGTTGGTAAGTGTGTTAACGTTGAGATTCGAGCGGCGTATCCAGTTCAGTGCGGGATAGTGCTCGTTGCGCACGGTGAGTCCCTTGGGGAATGAGCACATCCACAGCTGTCCCTCCTGGTCGATGCAGATGTCAGCCACATTGTCCGTGTTCATGCGATAATCGGTGTTGTAGTCGGCACTGAGGTATCGCCGTGGCATGCAATCGGCAAGTGACATACGGAACACACACGCGGCATTGGTCGAGAACAGCACTTCCGAGCCATCACCATAGGGGATAATCTTAGTGACGCGCACATCGTGGAGCAGATCTTTGTGATGTATCAGTTCTCCCGTATGTTCACGATAGGCTACGATACCAGCATCTTCTGTGCCTATGAGCAGTGTATGAAGCGTCTTGCTGTAATGGAATGTGTTCACATTGATGCCCGTGTGCTGCATCTCCGGGATGGGGACGACATCTATCGTCCCACCACGCAGGATTCCTTTGTAGACACCTCCTTTGGTACCTACGTATAGCACCGAGTCGTTCACGGGAACAATCGCCGAGTAGGTTATGTTGCTGTCAGCACTTCGTAGCGTGAGTTCGCGCCCCTCACCGGCAAGCACATTGTAGCAAAAGGCCTGCTCGCCCACCAGCATCCACATATTCCCTTTCTCATCGATGGGCGACACGGCACAGCGCATAATATCGGCACGGCGATACTGGACATCGGGCGAGTACTTTACCTCGAAGTTGTTGTTGCGGCGAACGTATTGGACCACCTTCCCGCTACTGGTGACAAGCCACAAGTTATCTCGAGAGCGATCGTATAAAAATCGGCACGAGGAGTATTCTGTAAACTTCACTCCATTAACAGTGAACGTGTAACGACTTATCTCTGTGCCGTCATAGCGGTCGATGCCATTATCGGTGAGGAACCACATGAACCCGCCGTTTGACTGCTGCACGGCATACACGTTGCGCGAGCTGAGTCCGTCCTCCAGCCCAACATATTTATACACCTGCGCATAGGCTGCAGGACATGCACACACAACCAGCAACAATATCCATCCACGCAATCTCCTCATCAACTCTGCCAACATAAAACTTGCCGTTTTTTCAGTTCCACTGACTATTTCTTCATCTCTTCCCACTCAGAGATGTACGAGGGATTCACGAGCGAGAGTATGCGCACCACCTCCTCCTTTTCCTTGGCCGTACCCTTGCTATAGATACCCAGGAGCTCGTCTTTCTTTATCTCGGTGAAGAGCTGTGGCAGGGCCGACATGGGTTTGTCTTGCCTTGCCTTGTCGAGCAGAGCGAGTGAGGTGGTGATGTTGCTGCGTCCGCGCTCGGCATTCTGTGCCATCTCGTCGAGGCCCTTGCGGTGGTAGTCATACATGAGCTGGCGGTAGGGCTCCATGGCTCCGTTCATATAGTCGTTCACCAGGGCGTGGCGGTTCTTGCTATCACCGAAGGCCTTCCATCCCTCCTCGCCAATCATCTGTGCGTTGTTTACCACGTTCTCGGCCTTGTGCAGGATGTCGGTACCACCCTTGGGGGCAAAGGTGTCCATGTCGAGCCCGATGATGAGGTAGGCATAATAGGCCAGCACGGCAGTGAGGTTATTGTCGACCATCTCGTCGGAAAACTCCAGCTTGTCGTACTCGATGTAGTTGAAGTTCACCGCCACGTCGTTGAAGTTGAACACCGTGGTGTTATACGACGCGTTGTACACCGGACGGTTGGCCTGCACCATGAGGTTGCACGCGAATCGTCCGTCGTCGCTATATTCGTTGACGATGAGGTTCATGCTGCACACGATCTTCTCTCGGGTAGCGTACTGGGCATTGGTCCACTTGCGGGTATTGATAAACTCCGTGATGGCCTCCTGCAATGTCGTGAACACCGAGGTATTGGTGCCCTGTATCTTCTGATGGTTCACCACCACCTTGGCCTCCAGCTCCTGTGCTGTGGCGGTGTATGTCGTGAGCAGTGCCACGACGAGCGCCACGATGTGACGGGTGATATGCTTCATAGTCTTGTCGTTTTTTATGTTCAGTCGTTCATCATCAGGCTCATCAAGGGGTTCTCCTCGGTGAGCACGCGGTGGGTGAGCTCGGCGATGGTGAGGGTTTCGTCATAGGGCGAATCCTCATCCATACGTTGGCACACCCCTCCACTTATATGATAACGTCCATTGTTCACAGAAAGTTCATCGTCGGTGACATTTATTTTCCATTTCACCTCGGGATGCAGTGTGGCATAGGCCGCGAGCATCGCCTCGGCATCGATGATGCGTGCCATGCCGAGGTAGTCGCCCTCGGTGCCCGTGGTGTCGATTACGTCCACCTCGGTACGCCCGTGATGGGCGGCAATGGCAGCGATCAACGCATTGCGAGCGGCTTCATCGTCGTATACGCATTCGCGTAGCAACACGCCATCCTGTTCGGCACGGCATATGGCCACTCCCACGAGCATCCCGTCGCGACGTGCCTCCCACATCGTATCGCCCGCCATGCGCATGTCGTCCACCACAGCACGCAGGTCGCTCAAGGGGTGCTGGATGCACATCGGGCGCTCCTGCATTTTGTCGCGAAGGTAAATGAGGAGTTCAGACCTACCTAAATCCTCCCTATGAGGGAGGACTTCTCTCACCGTGAGGTCAGTACCCCCTCCCTCACAGGGAGGGTTGGGGTGGGTCTCCTTCCACCCGAAGCGGAAGCAGGGGGTATAGCCAAACTTGGCATAGTAGGTCGCCAGCTCGGCGGTGGCGGGGATGAGGAAGCTCAGCACCGTATGCTCCTGCTGCATGGCGCGGTGCGTCTGCGCCAGCAGCTCGCCCATGAGTCCGCGTCGGCGGTAGCGCTCATCGGTGCAGGCTCCCGAGATGTATGAGGCAGGGATCATGCGCCCACCGTAGGTCAAGGGGTAAGGCAACTTCTGCAGGGCCGACACCACACGCCCGTCGCGCACGATGGTCTCGTTGCGCTCCTTGCGGTACTTCTCGCGGAAGTAGAGGTCGATGAAGGTCTTCGGGTCGGCAAACGAGCGCTCCCACAGGTAGCGCGTCTCAAATCGCTCGCGTTTCTCCTCCTCCGTCTCCTGGGGCTGGAG
>JAZRFA010000021.1:0-14845 GCA_045661085.1 Bacteroidaceae bacterium | reverse complement strand
ATTCAATGGAGGACAAGTGTCAACCTCAATCTTGATTTTTATAGACTTCTCTGTTTGAAACATTACATCATACACATCGGTGTTATCTTTCAAGAAAGCAGATTCTACCTTGCCGAAGTTCTTCTTGTCCTTCTTCTTGATTTCAACCTCACGTCCTACCAAAGCAAATGCATCAACAATGGGTTGGAAATATTTGCTGAAGTCAAATGCATCATCCTGTGCGAGCAGAGAAAAATCCATATCTTCACTGAAGCGTTGCAACCCATGAAAGATTCTCAAACAAGTACCGCCATAGAATGCTGCAGATTCAAAGAATCCACCACTATACAAACCTGCAAGAATCACCTGTTGGTTTACTTCAAAAATAGCGTTTCGCTTATTCTGCTCTGTCGTCAGATCGTAGCGTGACAACATGCTATCATAAATTTCATTTTTCATCGTTTTAGAAACTTTAATACGGTTGCTATAGAATCGGCCTTCTTACCTACCTTTATATACTCTTCAAGAATAGTTGCATCAAACTTATAGAACTCATCCATATCCATTCGGATATCATGCTCAAGGTAGTTTTCAACATCCCTCATAAAACGCAGATTGACCTTGGACGAATTTGCTATAAGGTCACACAATGCCTTTTCGGGTGATGCTATCAAGAAAGCATATTCTCCCATATGCATACTCCTCACTCCTACTGAAAAGGCATCTCGGGCAATGTATTTGTAATCGTAATTACCAATAGGAGTCTGAAAACTTCGAGAGTGCTTTACCGTCATGGATTGATGTGTATACACAGCTTCTGGAATTAAGCCATAATATCTTAATGCCGATGACATAGAGATATATGAAGGCGCATAGAGGTGATTGGCAATCAATTCATTTGAAAGCATCTTTCCCGAATGTTCGGGGTTGACGACATAGAGTCCTCGCTTCAATCTTATAATATATCCATTCTTCTCAAGCCAAACAACCTTCTTGTCTGCCGACTTGAGCTCAGGATATAACGATTCAATGATCGAAGTCGTTACTGGGATTGCTCCTACTTCCTTTAATTGTCTATTCATGTTGCAAATATAGTAATATTTTGAACAACAAAAGAAGTATTTCTTCCTTTTCTGTTCAAATATTTTCTCTTTTCACACTTTCGGGGCGAAAAGAGCCTCCTTTTCACATAATTCCAACTACAAAGAGATGTTATTTCACATTTTCCTAATTCTTTTTCATCGAATGGCAACAAACCACCGAAAACAGATTTCTACATCGGCAAGTAAACATTGCTTTGAGGCGAGCCGTTACACCCGTCTTAGGAATCGCATGGCCGAGAGCAACAACATGGGGCCAAGGCCGGAGTAGAAGGAGGCGAAAAACTCCGTGGGGATGCCTTGGATATGTCGCAGGCTCATGCCAAGGCTCATCATAAACAACATAAGTAGCCAGCCGGTCAGGGGGAAGGTCTTCCATATCGGGTAAGGAGCCGTAAGCCCTTCGATGTGGGCTGAATACTTCGCCACCACTCTACGAAACATCAGGTAGAATGCTGCAACGACGGCGAGTGTGATAGCCAACAGCCACCATGCGCGGGAGTGCAACTGAGCGTATGCCATCACCCCCTTCGTCGTGATGATGACTCCCGGCACACCCCATATCAGTGCAGCCGTCAGGAATAGATGTAACTTCTCAGACTTCATAGCTTCAGTATTGGGTATCACATGGTGCAAATATACAGAATGTTTTCAATATGGTTGTACGTCTACAACCATTTTCGTTGTTTGTAGTAATAAATGCTGCTCAAAAATATAGCAATTAAGGTGGAGGTACGACTGAAGGGAGGCACTACAGGAAGATGATCAAATTGTCTTATACTGCTATAGGTAGACACATTTACTAACAATAAACAATGTGCAAGCAGTATGCGTAAGAAATGGCAACATTACAGTGAAGAAGAATGTCTCTCTATTCTTCGTGATTATTACACTTCTGGTATGAGCAAATGCCAATGTAGGCTCAAATACGGTTTACTCAGCCATACTAATCTTGATAGTTGGCTTCGCAGGTACGAATCTCATCCAGAATTAGTATCTTTGCTTCCCAAACCAGAGAAGGCAGATATGGCCAATCGTGACAAAGACAGCTACAAGGAAGAGAATGCCGCACTCAAGAAGCGCATTAAGGAACTGGAGAAGGCGCTTGCTTTCTCCCGCCTGGAGACCGAGGCTCGTGACCTTCTTATAGACAAGGCCGAATCCTATTTCAACATTCCCATAAGAAAAAAAATCTGGGGCCAAACTGTGACGGAACTGGTAGAGGGTCGCGCTCATTCCGCATCGGCGTCGCAACCGACGCTAATACCCGCGTCGGCAGAAATGCTCAAATAAATTTAACTTTGTTGAATTTCCGCCTCACTCAGTAATGGGAAAGTAACTTTTCCATTACATTCGCTCGTTGAAATTTGGCATTTCATTCGGCTTGCACTATCTTTGCAAAGCAATATACCAAAAAACACATTACCATGGAAGAATTGAAACTGACCTGTCTGCACGAAAAGCACGTGGCTCTCGGAGCTAAGATGAGCCCGTTCGGCGGATTTGACATGCCCATCGAATATTCAAGCATCAAGGAGGAACATTCGGCTGTGCGCGAGGCGTGCGGCGTGTTCGACGTGTCGCACATGGGAGAGATCTTCGTAAGCGGCCCCGATGCGGAGCGATTTGTCAACCACATCTTCACCAACGACATCACCGATGCGCCACAGGGCAAGATATACTACGGCATCATGTGCTACCCCCACGGCGGTAGCGTGGACGACCTGCTGGTGTATGCCATGGGCGAGGGCAAGTACCTCTTGGTGGTGAACGCATCGAACATCGACAAGGACCACGCCTGGATCGTGGAGCAGAGCAAGGGCTACGACGTAGTCATCGACAACCAGTCGGACTACTACGGACAGGTGGCCGTGCAGGGCCCGAAGAGCGAGGAGATCGTGGAGCGCTTGCTGGGCCTCGCGGTGAGCGACCTGGCCTTCTATACCTTCAAGGAAATCGACGTGGAGGGCGAGACGATCATCGCCAGCCGCACAGGATATACGGGCGAGGACGGATTTGAGATCTATGGCTCGCACGCCTATATAAATAAGGTGTGGGACGCGCTCATCGACTCGGGCGAGGCACTGCCCTGCGGACTGGGTTGCCGCGACACGCTGCGCTTCGAGGTGGCACTGCCCCTCTACGGCCATGAGCTGAGCGACGAGATCACTCCGCTCGAGGCTGGCCTGGGCATCTTCGTGAAGCTCGACAAGGAGGAGTTCATCGGTAAGAATGCACTTGCCGAGCAGAAGACCCTGGGGCTGAAGAAGAAGATCGTGGGCATCGAGCTCCTCGACCGCGCCATACCCCGTGCGGGATACCCCATCGAGGTGGAGGGCGAAGAGATTGGTACCGTGACCACAGGATACCACTGCCTCTCGGTGGACAAGAGCGTGTGCATGGCACTCATCGACGCCCGCTACAGTGCACTGGAGACTCCCGTCGAGGTGCGCATACGCAAGAAGACCTTTGCAGGCAAGGTGGTGAAGAAGAAATTCTATCAGAAGAATTATAAGAAATAAGAGGGGAAGCCCCCTCAACTCCCCCCGAAGGGGGAGCTTACAGGATAAAGAGAAAAACAATACTAACAAATCCTTACAAACCCTTCCGCGATGACGGAAAGCCCCTCTTCGGGAGGGGTTTGGGGAGGCCAAAATTTCAATATTATGAGCAAAGTAATCGAAGGCATCAAGTATGCCGACTCACACGAATGGGTCAAAGTAGAAGGTAACATCGGTATCATCGGTATCAGCGACTATGCACAGCACTCATTGGGCGATATCGTGTATGTGGACCTCCCCTCAGAGGGCGAAGAGATTAGCAAAGGCGAGGAGTTTGGTGCTGTGGAGAGCGTGAAGGCTGCCAGCGACCTGTACTCACCCGTGAGCGGCACTATCCTCGAAATCAATAGCGCACTCGAGGGCGAGCCCGAACTCATCAACCAGGATGCGTACGAGAACTGGATCATCAAGGTCGAACTTGCTGACCCCTCAGAACTCGACGGCCTGCTCGACGCTGCTGCCTACGAGAAGATCTGTGAGTAAGGGGGAAGACCCACCCTAACCCTCCCTGTGAGGAGAGGGAGATTCACACATCGCTGCAATGATATCATTGTAAGAATGTGTCTATAACAAACTTCAAAATAACCTCGTCAACCTCTTCTCGATGATGGGAAGCCCTTCTTCGGGAGGGGTTGGGGAGGCCCCATTTACCATGAACAAATACATTCCCCACACCCCTGACGATATCCGTCAGATGCTCGACAAGATTGGGGTCAACAGCATTGACGACCTCTTTGCCGACATCCCCGCCAGCGTGCGCTTCAAGCGCGAGTATGCCCTGCCCGACCCCATGTCGGAAGAGGAGATACGCGCCCACTTCGACGCCCTCGGCGCACAGAACAAGCAACAAGTGATCTTTGCCGGTGGTGGTGCCTATGACCACTACACCCCCTCGGCCATCGGTGCGCTCACCTCGCGCAGCGAGTTCCTCACCGCCTACACCCCCTACCAGCCCGAGATATCGCAGGGCACACTGCAGTATATCTTCGAGTACCAGAGCCACATCTGCGAACTCACGGGCATGGACTGCACCAATGCCTCGATGTATGATGGGGCCACGGCAGCCGTAGAGGCCATCTTCATGGCCGTGGCACAGGCCAAGAAGAAGAACCGCGTGCTCGTGTCGTCGACCCTCAACCCCACTGTGCTGAGCGTCATCGACACCTATGCCAAGTTTAAGGGCATCACCGTGAGTCTCATCCCCGAGATGGACGGACACACCGACCGCACCGCCATGCAGGCCATGCTTGCCGAGGGCGACGTGGCTGGCGTGCTCGTGGCATCACCCAACTACTACGGCATCATCGAGGACTACACGGGCTTTGCCGACGACGTGCATGCCGCCAAGGCACTGCTCATCATGCAATGCGACCCCTCAGCACTGGCCGTGCTGAAGACTCCCGCCGCATGGGGTGCCGATATCGCCTGTGGCGATGGCCAGCCCTTGGGCATACCCCTCAGCTTCGGAGGTCCCTACGTGGGCTTCCTCGCCTGCAAGAAGGAACTGGTGCGCAAACTCCCCGGACGTATCGTGGGTGCCACCAAGGATGTCGACGGCAAGCGCGCCTTCGTGCTCACCTTGCAGGCCCGCGAGCAGCATATCCGCCGCGAGAAGGCCAACAGTAACATCTGCTCCAACCAGTCGCTCATGGCACTGCACATCACCATCTACCTCGCGCTGATGGGTAAGCAGGGTTTGCGTGAGGTGAACGAGCAGAGCTATGCCGCCGCACACTACCTCTGCGATGAATTGGTGAAGACAGGCCTCTTCGCGCCCGCCTTCCCCGACGCGCCCTTCCTCAAGGAGTGTGCCCTGCGCACCACCCTACCCGTGAAGGCTCTCCAGGCACACCTTGCCGAGAAGGGCTACATGGCCGGCATCGCCCTGGGCGACTATCGCGAGGGAATGGACGACTGCATCCTCTTCTGCGCCACCGAGCGCCGCACCAAGGAACAGATTGACGAACTTGTAAAATTGGTAAAGGAGGCAAAGTTATGAAATATTATGACAAGTTAATATTCGAGATTTCACGCCCTGGCCGCGTAGGATATAGTCTTCCGAAGAATTGGGAAGGCCTCACCCCAGCCCTCTCCCAAGGAGAGGGAGTCTCAAGCATCGCGGAGAACTTGCTTCGCGACACTCCTGCCGAACTCCCCGAAGTGAGCGAACTCGATGTGGTGCGCCACTACACCAACGTGTCGAACAAGAACTTTGGCGTAGAGACAGGCTTCTACCCCTTGGGTAGCTGCACCATGAAGTACAACCCCAAGATCAATGAGGAGATGGCCTCACATGCCGCCTTCAAGGGCTTGCATCCTATGCAAAATGAGGACACCGTGCAGGGTGCTCTTGCCATCTACTACCACACGGCACGTGCCCTGAGCGAACTAACGGGCTTGGCCGACTTCACCCTCAACCCCTATGCCGGTGCTCATGGCGAGCTCACAGGACTGATGGTGATGCGCCAATACCACCCCCTACGTGGCGACACGAAACGCACCCGCGTCATCGTGCCCGACAGTGCCCATGGCACCAACCCTGCCAGTGCGGCCGTGTGTGGGCTCGAGATCGTGGAGGTGAAGTCGACCGCCGATGGCACCGTCGACACCAACGACCTGCGCGGCCTGCTCGACGACACCATTGCGGGTATCATGATGACCAACCCCAACACGCTCGGCATCTACGAGACACAGGTGGTCGAGATTGCCAAGCTGGTGCACGAGGCGGGCGGACTCCTCTACTACGACGGAGCCAACCTCAACCCCATGCTCGGTGCCTCACGCCCCGGCGACATGGGATTCGACATCATGCACATCAACCTGCACAAGACCTTCTCGACACCTCACGGTGGCGGTGGTCCCGGTAGTGGACCCGTAGGCGTAGCCGCACACCTCGTCGACTGCCTGCCCAACCCGTGTGTGATCTTTGCCGACGGCAAGTATAAAGTGGAAAGTGGAAAGATAAAAGATGAAAGTTGCGGTCGCGTCTCTGCTTTCTTGGGCAACTTTGCTGTTGTGATGCGCGCCTACACCTACATCCTCTCGCTCGGCAAGGAAATCAAGCACGTGGGCCCCATCGCCACGCTCAACGCCAACTACGTGAAGGAGAGCCTGCGCGATGCCTACTACCTGCCCATCGACACGGTGTGCAAGCACGAGTTTGTCTTCGACGGCCTGGCCGACAAGAGCACTGGCGTGACCACGCTCGACATCGCCAAGCGCCTGCTCGACTATGGCTACCATGCGCCCACGATCTACTTCCCCTTGCTCTTCCACCAGAGCATCATGATCGAGCCCACGGAGACCGAATCGAAGGAGACACTCGACGACTTCATCAACATCATGCACCGCGTAGCCGAAGAGGCCCTCGCCGACCCCGACATGGTGAAGAGTGCCCCCCACAGCACCCCCGTACGCCGTCTCGATGAGACCACAGCAGCCAAGAACCCATTGCTCAAGTACAGAGATCTGCAAGGGCAGGCATAAGTGAATGTCATGAGCTGAGCATACGAGTGAGGGAGCATCCACGATGCTCCCTCCTTATTTTAACACTCTTCCAGTTTCGTTTCGCAACTGATCCAAGTTAGATAAGCTCTAAAAAAACATTATTCCTCGAGTGCCATCATTGCCTCTTCCCATTCGGCTTCGGCTTCGGCGAGCGTGCTCTTTAGTTGGCCATACTGTTCAAAGAGGGCTTGGTTGGCCGCTCCGGTGGGCGTGGCCATCCACTCTTCCAGTTCCTTGATTTCGGCTTCTATCTTGCCCACACGCTTCTCGCATTCCTCGACACGCTTCTGCAGCTTGCGTTGTTGCTTGGCCTGCTCCTTGCGGGCGGCATAAGAAGACCCACCTGAATCCTCCCTGTGAGGGAGGACTTGAGGCTTCACGATGGCAGTACCCCCTCCCTCGCAGGGAGGGATGGGGGGGGGCTCTCTTTTCTGCAGGTAGTCGTAGATGCCTCCCAGATGCTCGCGCACACGGCCTCCGCCAAACTCGTAGACCTTGGTCACGAGTCCGTCGAGGAACTCGCGGTCGTGGCTCACGACGATGACCGTACCATCAAACTCACGTATAGCCTCCTTGAGCACGTCCTTCGAGCGCATGTCAAGGTGGTTGGTGGGCTCGTCGAGGATGAGCAGGTTCACCTGTTCGAGCAGGAGCTTGATCATCGCCAGTCGGCTGCGTTCACCTCCAGAAAGCACCTTCACCTTCTTGTCCGATGCTTCACCGCCAAACATGAAGGCGCCCAGTATGTCGCGTATCTTGAGGCGTATGTCGCCCACCGCCACGCGGTCGATGGTGTCAAACACGGTGAGTTCCTCATCGAGCAGCTGTGCCTGGTTCTGGGCAAAATAGCCTATCTCCACGTTGTGTCCGATGGTAAGCTTGCCCTCGAAGGGTATCTCGCCCATGATGCACTTGACGAGTGTTGACTTTCCCTCACCGTTCTTACCCACGAAGGCCACTTTCTCGCCTCGGTGGATGGTGAGCGTGGCATCCTTGAACACGAGGTGGTCCCCATAGCTCTTTGTCGTATCTTCACAGATGACCGGATAGTTACCACTACGTTGTGCGGGGCGGAACTTGAGGCGCAGTGTGCTGCGGTCCTCCTCGTCGATGACCACGGGTACCATCTTCTCGAGCTGCTTGATGCGGCTCTGCACCTGTATGGCCTTGGTGGGCTTGTAGCGGAAGCGCTCTATGAAGTCGGTGATGTCGGCAATCTCCTTCTGCTGGTTCTCGTAGGCACGAAGCTGCTGCTCGCGACGCTCACGGCGCAGCACCACATACTCGTCATACTTCACGCGATAGTCGTGTATGGTGCCGCAGGTAATCTCGATGGTGCGGTTGGTGACGTTGTTGATGAACGCGCGGTCGTGGCTAACGAGCACTACGGCCTTGCCGTTGCGGGCGAGGAAGTTCTCGAGCCACTGTATGCTCTCAATGTCGAGGTGGTTGGTGGGCTCGTCAAGAAGTAGCACATCGGGGTGCTGAAGCAGGAGCTTGGCTAGTTCGATGCGCATGCGCCATCCGCCCGAGAACTCCGATGTGGGGCGGTCAAAGTCGTCACGGCTGAAGCCGAGTCCCACGAGCGTCTGCTCCATCTCGGCATGGTAGTTGGCTCCACCGATGATTTGGAATCGCTCGTTCTCGCGCGTGAAGCGGTCGATGAGCTCATGATACTCCTCACTCTCATAGTCGGTGCGCTCGGCCATCTCCGTAGCCAGTGCATCTAGCATCGCCTTCTGCTCGCTGATGTGGGCAAAGGCCTGCTCGGTCTCCTCACGCACGGTGCGCTCATCGGTGAGCCGCATCACCTGCGGCAGGTAACACACCGAGATGCCCTTGGGCATGCTCACCGTGCCGTCGGTGGGCTGTTGCATGCCCGCCAAAATCTTCAGCATGGTGCTCTTTCCCGCACCGTTCTTGCCCACGAGGGCTATGCGGTCCTTGGGATTGATGATATAACTTACTCCTTCAAACAATGGCGTAGCGCCAAACTCAACCTTGAGATTCTCAATACTTATCATAATGTCTGCAAAATTACTGAAAATTCAACATTTCACGTCATATCAGTCCACTTTTGTTACCCGCACACTCCACTAGAGAAGAAAAACATCGGACTCACCCTAGAATAGAGCAAGTCCGATTTAATGTACAGAGAACAGATCAGTCCATCACTTCAAGTCAAAGAATGTGGTGAAGGCTTTGCAGGCATACTCATGGTCGATGACTGCTGCCGTCTCACGCACCGAGTGCATACCCCACATAGGGTTACCCATGTCGACACCACGCATGGGAAGCTGCGAGGTGAGGATATTACCCAAGGTAGAGCCTCCAGCCATGTCAGAGTGATTTACAAAGTATTGGCAGGGCACCTCGGCAAGGCGGCATATCTCGGCAAACACGGCTGCTGACTCGGCATCGGTGACATACTTCTGATTGGCATTGATCTTAATCACAGGACCACCGCCCATTACGGGGTGATTGGTGGGGTCGTGCTTGCTTGGATAGTTGGGGTGCAAGGCGTGAGCCATATCGGCCGATATCATAAATGAGTGCTCAAGCGCACGGTAAAGGCCATCGGCACTGCATCCATCATTGGTCACCACACGCTCCAAGAGGTTGCGCAACACGGGAGATGCCGCACCCTGCTTGGTGCCGCTGCCAGTCTCCTCATTGTCAAACACGGCAAGCACCTGTGTCATTGGCGAGGGACTGCTATTAAGCAAGGCATAGAGGCCTGCATGCACCATAGCGAGGTCGTCGAGACGGCCACAAGAGATAAACTCATTGTTCAAGCCCACGAGCTCGGCTTTCTGTGTATCGTAGAGCGAGGGGTCGAAGTCGAGGATATCGGCCATCGCCACATCCAGCTCCTCGGCAATCACCTTGAGCAACAGGTTGTCGGCCTCAAGCTTTTCGTTGATAATGCCTATAACGGGCAACATATCAGTTTGCTTGCTCAGCTTGTTACCCTCATTGACTTGGCGGTTGAAGTGAATGGCAATGTGAGGAATCACGAGCAAGGGGCGCTCTATCTTGAGACGACGCACCTCGGGCTTCAGGGGATTGACACTGCGCAAGAGCACGCGACCTGCGAGCGACAGGGGACGGTCGAACCATGTATAGAGGATAGGGCCGCCATACACCTCGGTATTGAGTTTCACTACGCCTCCTTCGGTGTACATCTCAGCTGCAGGCTTCACGCGAAAGCCGGGTGAGTCGCTATGAGCACAGATGAGTTTGAATCCAGCCTCGGCAGGGTGGGACGTACCCATACGGAAGGCGAATACGGCCGAATTGTTCTTGGTCACGAAGTACCCTTTGCCAGGTATCAGCATGGGGAAGGGCTTACCCGCATCGAGGTGGGTGAAACCTGCAGCACGGAGCTGCTCTTCCACATAAGCGGAAGCAAGGAAGTTGACGGGCGATGCATCGAGCAGGACCATCAGCTGTTGTGCAATGTTGTTCATATCAAATGTGTTTTTATTCTTTTACATTAATCTCTTACGCAAAGATAATACATTTGTCTCAACTCCTCACTTTCTATAGCGTTTTTTTCGTTTTTCATATGAAGAGAGGCAAAGTTCGCTCGTTTGATTTTTGGCTGTTCACTTTTTTTTGGTTAGTTTTGCATCCCCGAAAAATAAAGAATACCGTATATATAAAATAGGAGAAACTGATTATGATGAACAAGTGGTTCGAGTGCAAAGTGAAATATGTGAAGACCATGGAGAATGGTCTTGAGAAACCCGTAACAGAGACCTACCTCGTAGACGCCCTTTCGTTTACTGAGGCCGAGAAACGTTTCCTCGAAGAGATTCGCCCCTTTATGAGCGGCGAGTTTGAGGTGACCAGCATCAAGCCCGTCAAGTTTGCCGACGTGTTCTATTGCGACCTTGAAAGTGCCGACAAGTGGTTCAAGTGCAAGCTCGTATACATCACCGTAGATGAGAAGAGCGGTGCCGAGAAGAAGAGCGCCTCACACGCCCTCGTGCAGGCTGCCGACCTTCGCGAAGCCATCAAGTACCTCGACGAGCAGATGAAGGGCACTATCGGCGACTACGAGATTGCCACCGTTACCGAGACCTTGATTATGGACGTATTTCCCTACAAAGCGGATATCTGAGTGATTAAAGGTATAGGTTGGGGAGCCTACGGGTTAACAATGAACGACAACACTAAACTCTAATCCCTAAACATTAAACTCTAAACAATGTCTATCGCCACACAGATACAGCAACTGAGCAGCTCGCTCCCCCAGGGGGTGAGCCTGCTTGCTATCTCTAAGTACCAGCCCATCGAAGCCCTGCAAGAGGCTTACGATGCCGGGCAGCGCATGTTTGGCGAGAATCACATCCAAGAGATGGCTGCCAAGTCGGCGGTGCTGCCCAAGGATGTTGAATGGCACTTCACGGGGCATGTGCAAACCAATAAGATTAAGTATATGGCTTCGTTCGTGAGCCTCATTCATGCCGTAGACTCCTTCCGCCTCTTGCGCGAAATTGACAAGCATGCCGCCAAGCACAATCGCATCATCGATTGCCTATTGCAGATACATATAGCACAGGAAGAGACCAAGTATGGCTTCACCATCGACGAGTGCCGTCAGATGCTTGCCACCGAGCCTTGGCGCGAGCTCTCTCATGTGCGCATCACCGGGCTCATGGCCATGGGTAGCAACACCGACGACATGGAGCAGGTGCGCAGTGAGTTCCGCCAGATGAAGCAGTTCTTCGATGAACTCAAGAGCACGCACTTTGCCGACTCAGCCGCGTTCTGCCAACTCTCCGAAGGTATGACTGATGATTATCCCATCGCCATCGAAGAGGGTAGCACCATCGTGCGCATCGGCTCGATGATATTCGGCAGCAGAGGGTATTAGCTTTGAGTTGTGAGCTATGGGCTATGAGCAATGAGCTTTGAGCAAATTTTCTAAAAAACAAGAAGAAATCATGAAATACGAAGAAGCTATCAAGGAGCTTGAAACCATCGTCTCACAAATAGAGAAGAACGAGCTGGACATTGACCAGCTTACCGAGCGCCTCAAAGTGGCGAAAGAACTCATCAAGCAATGCCGCGACAAGCTCTACAAGACAGACGAAGAGATTAAGGCAATGCTGGAGGAGTAGTTGGCTTTGAGTTGTGAGCTTTGAGCTCATTTCTCATCTCTCATCTCTCATCTCTCACTTCTCACCCCTCATCTCTCACCGATAATTACCACACTGCTCACTTCTCCGCTTGCCAGTTCCGTAGTGAGCACACTGCCTTCGGGCAAGGCCGAGGCATCGCGCACCACACGTCCCTCGCATCGGGTGATGGAGTATCCACGTTGCAATATCTGCATGGGCGATGCCCCTTCGACGACCTTCTCCATCAGTTGTAAGCGGTGCCGTTGCTCCACCATGTTCTTTTGTAGCGCGGTGCGCATGCGCATCTCCAGTTGCTCTATGCGGTGCAGGCCGTTGGTGTGTATCACCGAGAAGAGTGCCGGCAGGCGTTGGGCAATCAGTTCCACCCGCTTCTCTTCGCGACGAATGCATTGGGTGATCCCTGTAGTCAAATCGTTCACCAAGCCATCGAGCACGCTAGCCGCCTCCACCAGGCAGGCAATAAGGTGTTCGGCAGCTGCCGTAGGTGTCTTCACACGTGTGTGTGCCACCATGTCGAGCACCGTATCGTCACGTTCGTGCCCGATGCCTGTGATGATGGGCAGGGGGAACTGTGCACAGTTGGCCGCCAGATTGTAGGTGTCAAACCCCGAGAGGTCGCTCGTGGCACCACCGCCACGGATGATGACTACCACATTCCACATGTCCTGCTCGGCAGCAATGCGGTCCAAAGCCGCGATGACGGTCTCCTCTGTTCTATCGCCCTGCATCACGGCAGGGAACAGCTTGGGGTAGAACGCAAAGCCATAGGGGTTGCCCATGAGCTGGTCGCAAAAGTCGCCATACCCTGCGGCCCCTGCCGCCGAGATCACCGCCACGCGTTGCGGGAGCAATGGCATCGCCAACTCCTTGTTGAGGGTCAGCACGCCCTCCTCTTCGAGTTGTTGCAGTATCTCACGACGGCGTCGCGCCATGTCGCCCAGTGTGTAGGTGGGGTCAATGTCGTGCACCGTGAGCGAGAGTCCATATTGTTCGTGATACTCCACGCTCACCTGCATCAGCACCTTGATGCCTGCCGTAAAGGCCTGCCCCGTGGCACTCTCAAAGTAGGGACGCAGCATCTTGTACACGTTGGCCCATATGTTACCGCGTGCCTTGGCAAGCAACGTGTTTCCCCGCTCGGCCTTCTGCACCAGTTCAATGTAGCAGTGTCCGTTGTAGGCCTCGCGCACCTCGCTCAGTTCGGCCTGCACCCAATAGGCATCGGGCAATCCCTCGCGCAGTGCCAGGCGTATGAGACGCCCCAACTCGTATAGTGACATTGATTCCATCATCACAATTCTCCTGTTTCTGAGTTTTCCACATTCACTTTGTAAAGATACAAGTTTTCTTTGGTTCGGGCAAATCATCAGTTGAAATACAGAAAGCACAGCCTCGCATAAGACAGAGCATTTTGATTTACATATATTGCAGAACAGCTTCTGCTCTATTCCCAAAGGTTTCCCCACGAGCCGCGACGGTCGTTTGCCAACTCTGGGACATTGCCCACTGCAACGTGCGAAAATCGGTAGGTGCAAAGGAACGTGATGACAGGTAAGAAAAACGACAATAAGACGTTTATACGAGTTCTTGTTGCGACTTTTTACTCTATCTTGTGTGACTATGAGTAAAAATCGCACCCATCATCGTTTATTTGTAGTTGTCAGTGTGCAAAGCGACAAAGCGATTGGTAGGACTCGCGAATGCAGAAGTTAAACAGCTGGATTCCTCGGGCGGCGCATCGAAAACAGTGTGAGCCCACCCATTTTGCTCTCTGTCTGTCCCGTGAGCTGGAATGAGAAGTGCTGATACAAAGCTACATTTTTAGCTTCCAGCGTCTCGAGATAGCAACTCTCGCCCGTAGCATCGAGATGATTCAGAAGGGCCGTTATCAGAGGTTTGCCATAGTGCTGACCCTGCTTGTCGAGGCGCGTAGCAAAGGCCATCAGATAGCCATCGTCGGCAGTTCTATATCGTTTGGCTACTTGCTCTATCTCGATGTTGAATCGCGTCAACCGGACGATTCGTCGGAGGCCAAACTTGAGAAACATCCTCATCCCGCCCGCCTTCACATAATCGAGTAGGCTGGGATCCTTGCTATGGGGAGGGATATAGGCCAGTACGGAATTGGCCTCCTTGCTATCGGCGATGCAGATGGCATTGTCGGGGAGAAGCGCGAGAGATACCTCCCAAAACAGGCGCATCAAGTCATGGTCGTATCTCCCGTAGCAAACATGCTCAAACATGCTATACCCCTTGAAGCCATCAGCAAGCGTGTCGGCAAAACGCTGAAGGTCCTCGGGCTGCATGATGTAACAATCCTTAAAAGCAGGTATGGAATGGATGTTCATTAAATTAGAATCTGTTTTTATTTTACCGTTAATAAGTTTTAGAATCTGCTTTTCGGTTTATTTGAGGTCCTTTTTAGCACCTTTACCTTCTCTGCTCTTGCAAATAGACCACTATTTACTGCAATCAGAAAAGGAAAATCTGCTTAAAAATCCCTCTCAACTAAACTCGAAATAAAATCCAAACAGATTCTTACTTCTTT
>JAZRFA010000020.1:0-6028 GCA_045661085.1 Bacteroidaceae bacterium | reverse complement strand
CATCGCTCAGTATGGTGCCGATGGTGTGCGCATGGGTATGATGCTCTGCGCCCCCGCAGGTAACGACATCCTCTTCGATGATGCACTCTGCGAGCAGGGCCGTAACTTCAACAATAAGATTTGGAATGCCTTCCGTCTCGTTAAGGGTTGGAACGTAGACGCTTCTATCGCTCAGCCCGAGGCTGCACGCTTGGGTTGCGAGTGGTTCGACGCTATGCTCACCAAGACCGCCCTCGAGGTAGACGACCTCATGAGCAAGTATCGCTTGAGCGAGGCCCTGATGGCCGTATACCGCCTCTTCTGGGACGAGTTCTCAAGCTGGTATCTCGAGATTGTGAAGCCCGCCTACGGTTGCGCTATCGATAAGCAGACCTACGACGCTACACTTCACTACTTCGACGCACTGCTCCGCCTCCTCCATCCCTTCATGCCCTTCATCACCGAAGAACTGTGGCAGGCCATCGAGGAGCGCAAGGCTGGTGAGAGCATCATGACACAGAGCGTGAAGATCTTTGCCGACAATTACGACGAGCAGCTCATCGCCGACGTGGAGACCGCCAAGAGCATCATCAGTGGCGTACGCACCATCCGCTTGCAGAAGAACATCGCACAGAAGGAGACGCTTGCACTCGAAGTAGTGGGTGCACACAGCGTAGCTGCTTACAATGCTATCATCGAGAAGATGGGCAACCTCGAGGCCATCAACGTGGTTGAGGCCAAGAGCGACGGTACCTCATCGTTCATGGTAGGCACCACCGAGTATGCGGTACCCCTGGGTAGCCTCATCGACGTTGAGGCCGAGGTGGCTAAGTTGCAGGCTGAGCTCACCTACCTCGAAGGCTTCCTCAACTCCGTGATAAAGAAGCTCTCTAACGAGCGTTTCGTAAGCAATGCCCCCGAAGCTGTAGTTACTGCCGAGCGCAAGAAACAGGCCGATGCCGAGAGCAAGATCGCTGCCATCAAGGAAACGATTGCAAAATTGAAGTAATTGAAGATGAACAAGAAGATTCTTATCCCCATAATTGCCGGTGCCGTGCTCCTCATCGGGGCATTGGCATTCCTCGGCATCCGCCTCAGTCAAGCCAACAAGGCCAATAAGGAGATGCTACAGCTCTTCGAGTTGGAGAAGGAGGAGATGGAGAACGAGTACAGCACCTTTGCCACCCAGTACGACGAGATGCAGATACTCATCTCTAACGACTCGCTCGTGGCTCAGCTTGAGCGCGAAAAACTCCGTACCCAGCAGCTTCTCGAGGAGTTGCGTGCCACCAAAGCCAGCAATGCAGCCGAGATTACCCGCTTGAAGAAAGAGCTCAAGACCGTGCGCACCGTGATGCGCAGTTACATCGTACAGATCGACTCGCTCAATCAGGTCAACACGAAGTTGGCAAAGGAAAACAAGCGCGTACGCACTCAGTATGCTGAGGTGACAAAGCAGGTCGAGGTGTTGCAGGAAGAGGCTAAGAACCTGAGCGATAAGGTGACCCTCGCAGCACAGCTCGACGCTACGGGCATAGCGATTCATCCCCGTAACAAGAAGGGCAAGGCGACCAGCAATGTGAAGAATGTCGTTAAGTTTGCCATCGACTTCACCATCGTGAAGAACATTACTGCCGCGACAGGTGAGCGCACCATCTACGTGCGTATTGCCAAGCCCGACGGCTCGGTGCTCACCAAGGATGCTTCGCGCACCTTCAAGTATGAGAACACCCAGCTTGAGTATAGCATCAAGAAGCTCATCGAGTACACCGGTGAGGAGCAGAGCGTTACCGTATACTGGGATGTGGAGGAGTTCCTCAACCCTGGCGAGTACACCGTGTACCTCTTCTCTGATGGTGTGATGATAGGCGAGAAGAGCTTCACATTGGAGTAATCATCCCTTTAAGATAATAAGAACAGACCTGCCCTTTGCATCGAGGGCAGGTCTGTTCTTATATGGTATAGATAGTTAAAAAGGCGAGGTAGTGGAGAACATATCGTATTTCACTTTGTTGTTGAGACAGTGTAAAATTCATTTATGTCTAACTAACAACAAGGAGATTACTGATATGACAGCACCATTAGAAGGTATCAAGGTCATCGACTGGACACAAGTGCAGTCGGGACCCTCGTGCACACAGATGTTGGCGTGGCTTGGCGCCGATGTGATAAAGATTGAGCGTGTAGGCCTCGGCGACCCCACGCGCACCGAGCTTCTCGACTATCCCGGTATGGATAGCCTCTACTACCTGCAACTCAACTGCAACAAGCGCTCCATCGAACTCAATATGAAGACCCCTGAGGGCAAGGAGATCTTGACCAAGTTGCTCAAGACGGCCGACATCTTCGTGGAGAACCTGCACCCCAGAGCCGTGGCCAAACTGGGCTTCTCGTGGGAGGAGGTACACAAGATCAATCCGCGCGTCATCTACGGCACCATCAAGGGCTTCAACGACGACTCTCCCTTCGCCTCTGTCAAGGCCTTCGAGCCTGTGGCCCAATGTGCGGGCGGTGCAGCCGCCACTACGGGCTGGTGGAAGGGCGACTACAACATCCCGACCCAGTCAGGTGCCGCTCTGGGCGATAGCAACACGGGTATGCACCTGCTCATCGGCCTCCTGGCAGCGCTCATGCAGCGCGAAAAGACAGGCGAGGGATGCTTCGTGGAGCAGTCGATGCAGGATGCTGTCATCAACCTCTGCCGCGTGAAGTTGCGCGACCAACTCATTCTCGAGCACACGGGTGTGCTCAAGCACTTCCCCCAATACCCCAACGGCACATTCGGTAACACCGTGCCCCGTGGCGGCAATGTCGAGGGCGGACAGGTGATGGGCTGGTGCTACCGCTGCAAGGGATGGGAGACCGACTCCGGTGCCTTCGTCTACATTGTCCTGCAGAATGAGGAGAAGCCCTTCGCTGCTGCCGCTACGGCCATCGGTCACCCCGAGTGGGCTACCGACCCCAAGTACAACACCCCTGAGGCGCGCAACAAGATCAAGGAGGAGATATATGCTGCCGTAGAGGCCTACACCATCACCCGTGAGAAGATGGAAATCGTGGAGACGCTTGCCAAGGCAGGCGTGCCCTGCGGCCCCGTGCTCACGATGAAGGAGATTGCCGAAGATGAGTCGCTCCGCAAGTGCGGCACCATCGTCGAGGTCGACCAGCCCGGACGTGGCAAGTTCCTCACCATCGGTTGCCCGCCCAAGTTCTCAAGTTACAAACCCGAGGTGGAGCCCGCCCCCGCACTCGGTGGGCACACCGACGGGGTGCTCCGCGAGATTGGCTACACCCCTGAGGAGATTGCAGCGTTGCGCAAGAAGCAAATCATCTGCAAGACGGCTTGATCCCTTATGTCATTTTGAGCGTAGCGAAAAATCTCGCAAAGTCTCTTGCTATGCTCAGCGCGAGATCCTTCACTACGTTCAGGATGACAAGCAAGGTTGAGTTCTCCGAGAACTCTTAACTCCTAACTTCTAACTCCTAACTCCTAACTAATATGGAATTACTCCCCAACGCCCCGCTCACCGACGGCATGCACCTCATGGTCGATGCCTTGAAGCGTAATGGCGTAGAGACCATCTTCGGTGTCGTGGGTATTCCCGTCACCGACCTCGCCCGCCACGCACAGGAGGTGGGCATACGATACATCGGATTTCGCCATGAGCAGTCGGCAGGCAATGCCGCTGCCATCAGTGGCTACCTCACCCAGAAGCCGGGCATCTGCCTCACCGTGTCGGCTCCGGGTTTCCTCAATGGGCTTACCGCGCTGGCCTGTGCCACACAGAACGGCTTCCCCATGATACAGATCAGCGGCTCGAGCGACCGCAACATCATCGACCTCGCACAGGGCGACTATGAGGGGCTCGACCAGATGAACATCGCCAAGCCCTTCGTGAAGGCCGCCTATCGCATCAACCGCCCTGAAGACATCGCCGTGGGCGTGGCACGTGCCATCCGTGCTGCCGTGTCGGGTCGCCCCGGAGGCGTCTACCTCGACATCACCACCGCCATGCTCAGCACCACGATGGATGCCGAGGCGGCAGCAGCGTCGCTCTTCACCCCCGTCGACCCCTCCCCCAAGCAGTACCCCTGCTCGGGCTCGGTGAAGCGTGCCCTCAAGCTCCTCGCCTCGGCGAAGAAACCTCTCATCATCCTCGGCAAGGGAGCCGCCTATGCGCAGGCCGAGGAGCAGGTGCGCACCTTCGTGGAGAGCACCGGCATCCCCTTCCTTCCCATGTCGATGGCCAAGGGCCTATTACCCGACGACCATCCCCAGTGTGCCGCCTCGGCGCGTAGCCTCGTGCTCGGCCAGGCCGATGTGGTGATGCTCATCGGTGCCCGCCTCAACTGGCTGCTCACTCATGGCAAGGGCAAGAAGTGGAACCCCGAGGTGCAGTTCGTCCAACTCGACATCGAGCCCGAGGAGATGGACAGCAACCGCCCCATCGCCGCTCCCGTGGTGGGAGACATCGTCTCCTCACTCGAAGTGATGATAGCCAAGATGGATAACTTCAACATCCATTGCCCGCAGGAGTGGCTCGATGCCATCGATGCCACGCGTAAGGTCAATATGGCCAAAATGCAGGTGAAACTCACCACCGTGACATCGCCCATGAACTACTTCAACGCCCTCCGCGCGGTGAACGATGTGATGCAGAGCTACAAGGATATCTACCTCGTGAACGAAGGGGCCAATACGCTCGACGACACGCGCAATGTCATCAATATGTACCATCCCCGCCTGCGTCTTGATACGGGCACTTGGGGTGTCATGGGTATCGGCATGGGCTATGCCATCGGTGCGGCCGTCACGGGCGGCAAGCAGGTTCTCGCCATCGAGGGCGACAGCGCCTTCGGATTTAGCGGCATGGAGATTGAGACCATCTGCCGCTACCAACTGCCCGTCACCATCGTGGTGTTCAACAATGGCGGCATCTACCGCGGCAACGACCCCAACCTCGGTGGTGGCTCCGACCCGTCGCCCACATCGCTCACCCCCGGTGCACGCTACGACAAGATGATAGAGCCCTTTGGCGGAGTGGCCTATAACGCCACTACGACCGGCGAGCTGCGCAATGCCCTCACCACGGCCCTTGCCTCGAAGAAGCCCTCGCTCATCAACTGCGTCATCGATCCCGCCGTGGGCACCGAGAGTGGACACATCGGGAACCTGAATCCGAAAAGTGTGGTGGGGGCCTCACAGAAGTGATTGTTAAACCCCATTAGTCGGAATTCTCTGAGCACTCTGAGTCCTCGGAGTTCTCCGATTAACTAAGAAAATAGGAAAGTTTATGTTCGATATCCTCATTAAAGACATCCTTCCCATCTTCGTCATCATGGCGTTGGGATATGCATCGGGCAAGCGTGGTGTATTCACTGCTGCCAATGCACAGATTTTCAATAAGCTCGTGCTTACCTATGCCCTGCCTGCGGCCCTGTTCGTCTCTATCGTCAAGGCCGACCGTACCATGCTCTTCGACGACGGCAAGTTGCTCATCATCAGCCTTGTCGTGCTCGTGGGCCTGTTCCTCTTGTCGTACCTCTCTACCTACAAGATTTTCAAGCACACCAAGAGCGAGGCTGCCGTGAGCGCCCTCATCACTGGTTCGCCCACCATCGGCTTCCTCGGCTTTGCCGTGCTCGAGCCCATCTATGGCAGCACGGCTGCTACGGGACTTGTCGTGGCTATCGTCTCCATCGTGGTCAATGCCGTGAGCATTCCCATCGGCATGGCGCTGCTCAATGCGGGCTCCAGTGGTGCGGGTAAGGCGCAAGATGGCGCCAAGAAGGGCAACCCTGTGCTCGAAGCTCTCAAGGCCCCCGTCTGCTGGGCGCCCATCCTGGCCGTTATCTTGGTATTGTGCGGCATCAAGTTCCCCACGATCCTCGACCCCAACTTTGAACTCATCGCCAAGGCCAACTCCGGTGTCGCCGTGTTTGCCGCAGGCCTCACCCTTTCGGGCATGAAGTTCCAACTCGACAAGGAGGTCATCTACAACACCTGTTTCAAACTCCTCCTCATGCCTGCCGTGCTGCTCATCGTGGG
>JAZRFA010000019.1:0-15657 GCA_045661085.1 Bacteroidaceae bacterium | reverse complement strand
CGATATCTTCAACGCTATCAAGCGCAACGCTCTCCTCGAGAACGTAACTGTAGACGCTAACGGCAAGATTAACTTCGCTGACAAGAGCGTTACCGAGAACACTCGTGTATCATATCCTATCGATCACATCGAGAACATCGTTAAGCCCGTTTCTAAGGCAGGTCCCGCTAAGAAGGTTATCTTCCTCTCAGCTGACGCATTCGGTGTACTTCCTCCCGTATCTATCCTCAACCCCGAGCAGACTCAGTACTATTTCCTCTCTGGCTTCACCGCTAAGTTGGCAGGTACAGAGCGTGGTATCACAGAGCCCACTCCCACATTCTCAGCTTGCTTCGGTGCTGCCTTCTTGAGCTTGCACCCCACAAAGTACGGTGAGGAGTTGGTTAAGAAGATGGAGGCTAACGGTGCTACTGCATACCTCGTTAACACAGGTTGGAACGGTACCGGCAAGCGTATCTCTATCAAGGATACACGTGGTATCATCGACGCTATCCTCGATGGTTCTATCGACAAGGCTCCCACAAAAGTTATTCCTTTCTTCGACTTCGTAGTACCCACAGAGCTCCCTGGTGTTGACACCAACATCCTCGATCCTCGCGACACTTACGAGTGCGCTTGTCAGTGGGAAGAGAAGGCTAAGGACCTCGCTGGCCGCTTCATCAAGAACTTCGCTAAGTTCACAGGTAACGAGGCTGGTAAGGCTCTCGTAGCTGCTGGTCCCAAGCTCTAATGCAACAATCTTTATAAGATAAGCAGACAAGGGCAGCTTGTAAACAAGTTGCCCTTGTTCTTTTGTTATAATACGTACATTAAGTTAAATGCATTTCATTCTAAGATGAGTAGAACCTTACGATTCATTACCGTCATTCTATACATCTTTGTAGCCACCTACGGATGTGTCAGTTCGTGGATATATGGCACACGCTTCTTCCTCTATTTTACCAATCTGGGCAACCTCTATTGCCTCGGGCTGATGGTGAACGAACTGGTGCGCCTCTTGCGGCGCAAGCCCATCTCTCTGCCCTTGCTGCAATGGGAGTTTGGCGGACTCATCTCCATTCTTGTCATTGGAGCCGTATTCAATCTCCTTTTGGGAGACCCCACATCGGCAGCCTACTGGGCCAATAAGCCCAGCATATGCCTGCACCTCATTACTCCTATCCTCTATGCCATCTACTTCTTTAGCACCCGTCCCGTGCGTAAGGTCACAGTAGGAGGCATCCAAAGTAGCATACTCCTGCCTTACCTATATATCGCCTTCATCTACACCCGTCACCTTATCACTGGCGACCAATGGTTCCCCTATTTCTTCCTCGACATCAATCGCATCGGGTGGGGTGGGGCACTCTGTTGGATTGTTGCGCTCACGTTAGTATTCGTCATCACAGGCATCACCTTCATCTATCTTGGAAAGAAGAGAAGTGGCAGGAAGGTGTGATGCCAACCCTTTCTTTTTGTTAAAACAAGTCTTTGCAGGTTGTTTTTGAAGACTTTTCCGTACTTTTGTAGATAGATATAATCATACAACATATGAAAAGAGTATACGATTTCTTGAAGGAAGCAAAGGTATACTACCTTGCAACTATGGATGGCGACCAAGCCCGCGTGCGTCCGTTCGGTACCCTCGACCTGTTCGATGGCAAGCTGAATATCATGACCAAGAATGGCAAGAAAGTGTCCGACCAGATGAAAGCTAACCCCAAGGTGGAGCTCACCGCTATGCGTGGCGAAGATTGGATACGCATCACCTGCGAGGCCTATCTTGAGACAAACCACGAGGCAGTGGTGAGTATGGTCAATGCACATCCGCACCTGGCTCAGTTCTACCGTGCCGACGACCCCGACACCGAGGTTTTCTACCTCGCCAATGCTACCGCCATCATCTTCAGTACCACTCCCGAGCCACTGACCATACAGTGGTAATCTCCTTGCCGATGAAGCGAGCCTATGGTATAGCGTTATCCCTGGTCTTGATCCTGGTGTGTGCCATCAGTGTACAGGCACAGAACTATAGGACGGGGAAAGTGAAGCTTCCGGTAGAGTTATACGATGGAGATACCATTCCCGTGGTGCACCTACCCAACGTGTATATCTACCGTCCGCCCAGTTTCGACAGTCGCCGCCAGGAGCGCTTCTACTGGCGCAACGTGCGCGACGTGAAGAAGACCCTCCCCATAGCACGCGAAGTGCGTGGCATCATCGTAGAGACCTACGAGTACCTGCTCACTATTCCCGATGAAAAGGCACGCGAGAAGCATCTTTCCGCCGTAGAGAAGGGTATGCTCGATCAGTATACTCCACAGATGAAGAAGCTGACCTTCCGCCAAGGCAAGATGCTCATTAAGCTCATCGATCGCGAGTGCCAGCAAACGGGATTCGAACTGATTAAGGTGTTTATGGGTAGCTTCAAGGCCAACTTCTACCAAACCTTCGCCGCCCTCTTCGGAGCCAGCCTCAAGAAGGAGTACGACCCCGAAATAGAAGATGCAGAGATTGAGGAAATCATCTTCTGGATTGATAATGGAGCGCTGTAAATGGCATCACATACTTTGAATATGCGGCAAAGCCTTTTATTGAATAGGGTTTGTGCCGTATTTCTTTTATAAAGAGATTTTTTTGAGTAATTTTGTACTCGAATTAGAATAGAAACAATTAGATAAGATAAGAACATGGCATTACAATGTGGCATCGTAGGACTTCCGAACGTAGGTAAGTCGACCCTTTTCAACTGTTTGTCTAACGCCAAGGCGCAGGCAGCAAACTTCCCCTTCTGTACCATCGAGCCCAACGTGGGCGTCATCACCGTACCCGATGAGCGTCTCAACAAGTTGGCCGAGCTCATCAACCCCAACCGCATCGTGCCCACCACGGTGGAGATTGTGGACATTGCCGGACTCGTGAAGGGTGCCAGCAAGGGCGAAGGCTTGGGTAACAAGTTCCTTGCCAACATCCGCGAGACGGATGCCATCATCCACGTGCTCCGATGCTTCGACGATGACAACGTGACTCACGTGGACGGCTCTGTTGACCCCGTGCGCGACAAGGAGATCATCGATGCCGAGCTCCAGATCAAGGACCTCGAGACCGTGGAGCAGCGTATCCAGCGCGTGCAGAAGCAGGCTACCACGGGTGGCGACAAGGCGGCTAAGTTGCAGTACGAGGTGCTGTGCAAGTACCGCGACGTATTGGAGCAGGGTAAGTCGGCACGTAGCGTGACCTTCGACACCAAGGACGAGCAGAAGGCTGCCAAGGAGCTCTTCCTGCTCACCTCGAAGCCCGTGCTCTACGTGTGCAACGTGGACGAGAAGAGCGCCATCAACGGCAACAAGTACGTTGATCAGGTGCGCGAGGCCATCAAGGAGGAGAATGCCGAGCTGCTCATCGTGGCAGCCCGCACCGAGGCCGACATCGCCGAGCTGGAGACCTACGAGGATCGTCAGATGTTCCTCGCCGAGGTGGGCTTGGAGGAGTCAGGCGTGGCACGCCTCATCAAGTCGGCTTACGCATTGCTCAACCTCGAGACCTATATCACTGCCGGTGTGCAGGAGGTGCGCGCATGGACTTACCACAAGGGCTGGAAGGCTCCCCAGTGTGCCGGTGTCATCCACACCGACTTCGAGAAGGGATTCATCCGTGCCGAGGTGATTAAGTACGATGACTACATCAAGTATGGCTCCGAGGCTGCCGTGCGCGAAGCCGGCAAACTCTCTGTCGAGGGCAAGGAGTATGTCGTACAGGACGGCGACATCATGCATTTTAGGTTTAACGTTTAACTCAGTTAGGAGTTAGGAATTAGGAGTTAGGAGTTATGGCTTTCGACGATTCGCATAGCATTGCAAGGACTAAGAGCAAGAGTTTTGCTATTCGTATAATTAAACTATATAATTATCTGTGCGAAACGAAAAAGGAATTCACCATCTCCAAGCAACTCCTGCGTAGTGGTACAAGCATTGGTGCTAACATCGTGGAGGCATTATGTGGTTTTAGCCGCAAAGACTTCCTTGCTAAAGCATACATAGCATACAAGGAATGTGCTGAAACGATGTATTGGCTCGAACTGCTGCATGAGACAGGATATCTCACGGAGCAAGAGTTTAACTCTATTTACTCCGAAGCCGTAGAACTGTCAAAAATCCTATCAAGCATCACCAAGACAGTAAAAGAGAATCCCACAACACCAGCCCCCTCAACTCCTAACTCCTAACTCCCAACTCCTAACTAATATGATTTCCTGGAATCCCCCTATCGGCATTGGCCCCTTGCGTTTCTACGCCCTCTTCTGGGTGTTGGGCTTGGCTGGTGCGTATCTCGTAGTACAGAAACTTTATAAGGACCAGAAGATAAAGCCCGAACTCTTCGAGCCCTTGTTCTTCTATTGTTTCTTGGGCATCCTGCTCGGTGCTCGCTTGGGGCACTGCATCTTCTACGAGCCTGCCTATTATTTCCATGATTTCCCCCGCTTCCTTGAGATGTGGCTCCCCATACGCTTCACCCCCTCGGGTGTACGCCTCATCGGCTATCAGGGCTTGGCAAGTCACGGCGGAACATTGGGCCTCATGATGGCCCTCTGGCTCTATGTGCGCAAGTATAAGGTACCCCTGTGGACGGTGCTCGACAACATTGCCATTGCCACCCCTATCACCGCCTGTTGCATCCGCCTCGGCAATCTGATGAACTCCGAGATCATAGGCCGCCCCACCGGTGGCGACTGGGGCTTCATCTTCACGCAGGTCGACATGCTGCCCCGTCACCCGGCACAGCTCTACGAGGCCATCTCGTACGCCGTGTTCGGCCTCATCGGTTGGTGGCTCTACAAGCGTATGCCCCGCAAGGTGGGCACGGGCTTCTTCTTCGGCTACTGCCTCACCAACATCTTCCTGTTCCGCTTCTTCGTGGAGTTCTTCAAGGAGGTGCAGAGCGACTTCGAGGTAGGCATGCCGCTCGACATGGGCCAACTCCTCAGCATCCCCTTCGTGCTGCTTGGTGTGTGGTGCATGGTGAAGAGCTTTAAAGCACCGGTGAATACGAAAGCAAGGTAGGGAAGTCAAGTGCAATGAAAGACGGTCCCAAAGGTTTTGGCCTTTGGGACTGTCTTTTATACGTTAGACAGAGCAGCTAACAATTTAGTCTGTTAAACAAATTTAAAAGTTACCCCTGATTATTGTTTTTCGATAATATATTACTACTTTTGCATCGTTAAACGATAAAATCTTATTGTATTATGAAAACAAATCTTTCAAAACGTATGTCGGTAGTTACCGGTTTTGTGATCTTTTTCGGAGTGGTAAACATTGCATTGCTGCTGTTTCAAGCCGAAGCTGCTATAGGTGGCATTTGGACGGAGCCTGAGATGGCATTAGCCAAATGGAATGAGAGCATCTTGGGATATCAGATACTTCTCCTCTTTGGCCGTACGTTGCTGGGCATTGTCACCAATGTATTGGCTATGTTGTTTATGCTGCATTCCATCAAGCTGATGAAGTGCGGTGAATTCTTCTCGAAGCGCAACGCCAATATTATATGGTGGTCGGCACCTATTTATTTCCTATACAGCTTCTGTTCGGACAATATGCCGATTGTGTATGGGGTTCGCAATGCTGTAATCAATTCAGATAGCCTCTTCATTCCTCTTCTGCTCATCGGCATTGCGATGATTTACTCCACTGGCGTTCGCTTGAGTGAGGAGAACCGCTTGACCGTGTGATTCGTTACCCCACTATGTAGAACCTTATAAATACGCAAACCATGTCAATCATAGTAAACGTAGACGTAATGTTGGCCAAGCGCAAGATGACCTCGGGCGAACTAGCCGAGAAGGTGGGCATCACCGCCGCTAACCTCTCCATTCTGAAGACGGGCAAGGCCCGTGCCATCCGCTTCTCCACGCTCGACGCCATCTGCAAGGCGCTCGACTGCCAGCCGGGCGATATACTCGAGTATCGTGACTAAAGATGGTATGAGTAGAGGTGCCTTATATATTATCACTACACTGCTCCTTGCTATCACGGCAAGGAGCAGTGCTCAGCAGTTTGCCGATGACAAGCAACTGCAAGAGGTCATCATACAGGGTGACAAGCACAAGAGGAAAAGCCTATCGAGCCGAGGCGTTCGCATTCCTGGAGCCGTATCCATACTTACCCCCGACAAGATAGGCTACGAAGTGGGTTCTGTACTCAGCGTCAAGCATCCATTCGAAGTTAAAGAGATTGAGTTCGACATCATCTCCAACAACATAAAGGATGTGACGTTACAAGTGGCGATATACCGCGACATCACCTTCACAGAAGTGCTCAGCCAGCCCATCCTCATTAATATCCCCGAAGGGAGGAAGCAAACAATAGTAGCTACACCCACCGAGAATATCCTATTAGAGCCAGACGACTACATCGTAGCCATCACTCTTGCTGACTGCGACGAAGAGATCCTGCAGCAGTGGACCAACAGCGACCAATGGGACAATCAGACGCGCTACAGGATGATGAAGCAAAGCATTCAATTTCCTCTCTACCTTAAAACCGGCTATATGAAGAGCAATGCTCCTGATATTTTCGAAAAATGCACGGCTAGCATAGGACTGAAGGTGAAAGGTGTGGTTATTGTTTCAATTTGATTTCGTATGCTTGCTCCTCGTGTCGGATCGGGTAGTTGCCGCGTAGTTGTTCGAAGAACTCTGGGCGTGCCTTGAGTGCCTGACTGTCGGTATGCGGGTTGTAGATTTGCAAGAGCGCTTCCATCTGGTTGTTGGCGCAGATAATCGGTTGCTTCGGGGACGGTGCCTGCACATTGGGTATGTCTGCCAAACCGAAATGTGCGGCGAGAGCTGCGAGCGACATGCGTGTGGCATTGGCCTTTCCGTTGCACGAGTAGCCGGCGATGTGGGGCGTGCCGATGTGGCAGCGCTCGAGGAGCTCGAGGTTGATGTGGGGTTCGTGTTCCCACACATCGATGCAACATTGTGAGATGTTACCTTCGTCGAGTGCCTTCAGCAGTGCCTGTGTATCGGTGGTCTCGCCCCGTGAGGTATTGATGAAGTAGGGCTTGCGCTGGAGCGAGGCGAAGAATTTCTCATCGGCCAAGTGGAACGTGGGGTACTTGCCGTTGCGCACAAGTGGCGTGTGCAGTGTGATGACATCGGCCTCTTGAGCTATCGTCTCCAACGATACAAATCCCTGCTCGCCACGCTCGGCACGGGGAGGGTCGCAGCAGAGCACGCGCATACCCCACGAACGGGCCATCTCAGTCACGAGCGAACCCACGTGCCCTACACCCACGATACCTAGGGTGGCATTGGAGAGGGTCAGCCCATATTCGAGTTGGAGCAATAAGAACACTGATTGCACATATTGTCTTACCGAGGCAGCATTACAACCCGGAGCGTTCGTCCAGCGTATGCCGTGCGCAGCACAGTAGGTTGTGTCGATATGATCGTAGCCAATGGTGGCGGTGGCAATGAACTGCACGCGGCTGCCTGCGAGCAGGGACTCGTCACATTGGGTGCGGGTGCGGATTATGAGTGCATCGGCATCGTTCACGATGGCCGGTGTGAAGGCACTTCCAGGCACATAGTGAGCCTCAACATCCATAGCGGCTAAGGCCTCGCGGATGTAGGGTATCTTATCGTCGACGATTACTTTTATCATTTGGCTTGGGGTTTGCTGGCGGTGAGTGTGATGATGCTCTCGGGACCCATGTTGAACAGCAGGTCCACGATGCTCAGGTTGGGCAGGAACCCGTGCTTCTCCTTGAACACCTGGTAGTAGGGTGCGGGGGTGAAGTTTGAATCCTCTTGCCACGGGGCTTTGGGACTGATGGATGTTCGGAAATCGGCCATTCCATCGGGGCTATTTACATATTGCTCGGTGGATACCAGTGAAGCGTCTATGCCGATGAGGCTGCACACCAACTCGGTGAGCTGCATGTTGAAATCATAGAGGAAGGGAATCTCCTTCTCATAGAAAGGGCGGAAGTCATCCTCGTAGTATTGGAAGAAGGGCGTGTGCCTGTAGGCTGCCTCCAATGCATTCCAGTGCTGGTGACGCCAGTTGCCGTGGTTACTGATGCGTATGTCGCGCATCAAGCACTTGCCCTCGCCCGTCTTCTCGGTGGGGATGGTGAGTGCCAAGGGACCATTAGCATCAGCGATGATGCAGCGGTTACGGTAGGTCTGCTTGGCATAGTTCTCGAAGGCTTCGACATAGGCTACCCCGCCAGCGTTGCTGAGCAGCTTGGTGTAGTATTGTATGGGCGCCAAATAGGCCGAAGAGAGCAGTATATCCATCGTTTGCATAAGATTTTGTGATGCGTGCACAAAGGTACGAAAGTATCTTCACTTTTCACTCTTCCCTCTTCACTTTTCACTCAAAACGTGTAGCGCACCTGCAGCTGGATGTCTTCGCGGTGGCTGGCACCAATCAGCGAGGCACCACTGCCTATGGCTTCACGGTCAAGGTATCTTGTCGCGCCCAGCTTGGCTGTGGCGGTGAGTCGTGGTGCGCTCTTGTGGCTGTACTGCACGAGCAGGTAGCCTCGCAAGCCTGTTCCATAGTAGGTTTGGTAGTTGTAGCCATAGAGCAAGCCCTGCTCGTAGCCATAGAGGCGGGTGGCATAGTCGGAACGGAAGGCGGTGAGCCCTGTCGAGAAGCGTAAGGCGTGAGCGCCGAGGATGGGGGAGTAGCTGCCCAGAATTCCTATCATAGTGCCCACAGAGGTGGTCTCGGCTTGCACGAGGCAGGCTTCCGTTAGTGCTTGGCAGGTAAGTGTCGGCGTCAGTGTGCCATTCCATTGCAAGCGTATGCGATGCGTCCATTCATTGAGCAACCCTCCATTGGGCAGGCGATAGCCATTACTCACATCTCGCTGCTTCAGACGGAAGCGGTAGCGTAACTGCAGATTGTGGCTATCGTTCACAGTGTATCGGGCACTGATTGTTCCATCGGTACCATACGATGGGGCCGACACGCGGTAGCGCAGATAGGGGAAGTGATAGCCATCAGCATAAGCCGTCAGCTGGAGTCGGCGGTGGGGCTGCCACTCGGCACCGAGGTAGATGCCCTGCTCGTTGCGGACATCCGATGAGGCTGCAATGCTTCTCCCCTCCAGTGCCCAGAAGTCGTGGGCGTAGTAGCGGTGCAGCAATGTAAGGTGGAGTCTGTCCACAACCTTCACACGCAGCGTATTGAGGGTGGCTATAGCGCCCTTCTTGTCCACGGCAGTCTCTCCCACGATGCTCAGGCGATGGTGATGCCAGGCATAGTCGATGGAGGCATTGAAGAAGTCGTTCCCCTGTGGGGCGTAGCGCTTGTATGCTTGTGTGGGAAGAGCAAACTGACGATTAAAGGACTGATACATAGCCGTCAATCCGATATGGAACCCATGTGCAGCATAGCCGATATGTGCACCGAAGAGGTTGGCGCGTGTGTTGCCACGGCGCTCCTGCTCGAGGAGGGTGCGGTGGTAGCCATCGGTCTTCAAGGTGCTGATGCGTTCGCCATCCAGCGTAGCGTCAATCTCTCGGTACGAAGCAAAGGCGGTGAACTGCCACGCTCGCCAGGCCAATGTAGTGGCTGCACCCGTGTAGTAGTTGCCTTCGCTCGTGCCACGATGAGGCTTGATGGAGGCAGATTGCTTCCCCAATCCCTGTATCAGCATGTTCTTTCCTAAGGCAAAGTCGGAGTTGAGTATCAGCCCTTGCCCGAAGCGCAGACGATAGTTTCCCACAACCAGATTCTGTAGTATTCCTATGTCACCCAGCTGTATGTAGCCTGATAGGTGGTCGGGTAGGGGAGTACTCTTGGTGAAAATAGGTTCGCCCGCATCTTTCTCGGTGCTGAACCCCCAAGACAACTGCGTGCCGTAGCGATAGTTATAGCGCAGGTTGTGGTACAGCGCATTGCCTGTGTAGTAGCGGGAGGGCGCTTTGTCGAGTTGGCTCTGTGTGCGTGGGGCATAGCCGGCTTGCCGATAGAACGGGATGTCGAGCCGCGAGGAGAGCTCGCTGCGTCCTTGGGTCAACATACGTTGCCAAGTGTTGCTCTGCTTTGTCTTCGGGTTGTCTATTTCTCCGAAGGCGATGAAGTACGACAGCAGTTGCCGCGTATGGTAGTCGAGTTCGGGGATGAGCATCAGTTCGCCCACACTGCGCAGGGCACCATATCTATATATGTAGGCGTGTATCCCCTCAATCTGTTTTGGGGTGAGGAATCCTAGCAGTTGTAACTCCGTGCTGTCAGCCTGATTGATATTGATAGGGTTTTCGTGTAAGTGCTGATAGTCGTCGTAGATGTTCTCTATATCAGTTTCTGTCTTCTCGTCTTCTAATTCCATGAGTAGTTGCTCCACAAAGTTATCCCACGAGAGGAACTGTGCTGATACTTTTGGTGGGTAAGCCAGTAAAACCAACATGATGAGCCCTATGTGAGCAGTTCTCTTTGTCATCACTCCATCTTTTCTCATGCAAATATAGTCACAACGGGCGAAATAAATGGATTTTGCCTTAATATTGTGAGAATAATCGAGTATATTTGTCCACTCAAAAGCACTTAAGGTAAGCACTATGCCCATCACACACATCACCTCGCTCACGCATCAAGGAGTCGAGATCTTCAGTTCCCTCACCGAGGCACAATTGCGCCGCGGCATCGAGTCTGACACAGGAGTCTTCATTGCCGAGAGTCCCAAGGTAATCCGTGTGGCGCTCGATGCAGGCTACGAACCCCTGGCCCTGCTGTGCGAGGAGCGTCACATCACAGGCGATGCAGCCGACATCATTGCCCGTTATCCCGAGTTGCCGGTATACACTGGAAGCCGCGATTTGCTGGCCTCACTCACGGGATACACCTTGACACGTGGTGTGCTGTGTGCCATGCGCCGACCCGTAGAACCCAGCGTGTCCGAAGTGCTGAAAGGGGCACGACGTGTCGTAGTGATTGATGGTGTTACGGATACGACCAACATCGGTGCCATCTTCCGCTCTGCCGCAGCCTTGGGCATCGATGCCGTGTTGCTCACCCGCACCGCCTGCGACCCGCTCAACCGACGCGCCGTACGCGTGTCGATGGGCTCAGTGTTCCTCGTACCCTGGACTTGGATTAACGACATCGAAGCTCAGCTCCACGCCGAAGGATTCACCACCGCAGCTATGGCCTTGACCGACGATTCCATTCCCCTGGATCACCCCGTGCTGAAGTCCATAGAACGCCTTGCCATCATTATGGGCACCGAGGGCGACGGCCTTGCCCACGAAGTCATCACAGCCTCCGACCACGTAGTGCGCATCCCCATGGCCCACGGCGTAGACTCCCTCAACGTAGCCGCTGCAGCCGCCGTCGCCTTCTGGGAACTGAGAACAGGCGATGCAAAGCCAGTGTGAAGAGTGTAAGAACATTTCACTGAGCAAAACTACTGAGTGGTAGTGTTGCATATATTGAAACCTTTGTTTACTTTTGTCGGATAAATAGGAAAACTTTTTTCATCGCGGAGGAAAAGGTTTTTCATCGCGATGGAAAATGATTGCCACCGCGGTGAAAATGGATTATCATCGCGATGGGAAAAGTTGTTGGGTAGAACCTTTCAAATCGGATGGATATGGCAAGAAAGAAAAAGACAACTATCAAAATGGGTGGTGGGGCTATCAAGTGCCGTGCCACACGCTGTACGCTGCGCAATGGTGCACAGCAGGAGAATCTGTGGGGTATACGCGTGAGCGTGGCGCATAGTCAACGCAAGGAACTGAAGGACTTGGCTAAGTCGATAAACAATGCGTGCAGTGTCACCGAGGCGGATGTGTATGCTGTGTGGAGTGCTATGGAGCGCGAGATTCTGTATGCCCTTAGCAACGGTGACCGCGTAGCTCTGGGCAATCTCGGTACGTTGAGCCTCGAGGTGGGCACGGAGCAGCGCAAGAGCTTTGGCGAGAAGTTCTCGAGCAAGGATATCGTGGCCAAGGGAGTTGCCTTCCAGCCCTCGAAGCAGCTTGCCGAGTTTGTCGGCGGGCTCACCTTCGAGTGCGATGGAGTAGTGGCGCAGCCGCTCAGCGAGCAGAGTGCCGAGGAGGCGCTCGATGAGTATCTGGACAAGTATGTTTACATCAATACACGTAGCTTTGCTACGGTGTGCAAGTGTAGCTTGAGTACGGCCTATCGTCGCGTAGCGGAGTTGGTGGCTGAGGGTAAGTTGGTAGAGAATAAGCTGGCTAAGGGAATGTATGGCAAGCCAAATCTTGGCGGAGCCGGAGAGTAATCGGGGTATGACTACCGACGAGCGATATATGGCGCGGTGCCTGCAGTTGGCAGCGAACGGCAGATTTGGCGCGGCTCCCAATCCGATGGTGGGGGCAGTGATTGTGCACGATGGAAAGATCATCGGTGAGGGCTATCACCGCCAGTGTGGTGGGCCTCATGCCGAGGTGAATGCGGTGCGCTCGGTGCAGGATGAGCGTCTGCTGCGCGAGGCGACGATGTACGTGAGCCTTGAGCCGTGTGCGCACTATGGCAAGACCCCGCCCTGTGCTGATATGATTGTGGAAAAGGGGATACCTCGCGTAGTCATCGGATGTCGCGACAGCTTCGATCAGGTCGATGGCAAGGGCATACAGAAGCTGCGTGCAGCTGGCGTGGAGGTCACTGTGGGAGTGCTCGAGGAGGAGTGCTTGGAGCTGAACCGCGCATTCTTCACTTTTCATGGCAAAAGACGTCCCTATATCACCTTAAAGTGGGCTCAGAGTGCAGATGGGTATATCGATGCTTCGCGCTCCATAATGGCTGGCGGTGAGAACGATGGAGGAGATGAGGTGCAGAGATGCGGTGAGGCGGTGCGCTTCTCGACCGATGAGACGGCAATGCGTGTGCACCGCTTGCGCGCCCTGAACGAGGCCATCCTTGTGGGTCGGCGTACGGCCGAACTTGACAACCCTTCACTCACTACACGATTGTGGCCGGGGAATAATCCTTTGCGACTGGTCATCGACAGAAAAGGAGGGCTTGATGATGGACTGAAACTCTTTGACGGAACAATAAAAACAGTCGTTTTCACCGATGTTTTTCGGGATTTTGGAAGTCTTGATGGCATCGAGCAGGTGCAGCTCGACTTCTCGCAAGACATACTGTCACAGATGATGCAGTATCTCCACGCACACAAGGTGCAGCGCTTGCTCGTAGAAGGAGGTTCGGTGCTGTTGCAGAGCTTCATCGACAGCGGTTTGTGGGATGAGGCTTTCGTGGAAGAGGCTCCCTTCTGTCTTGGTAGTGGTGTGAAAGCTCCAGTCATTAAAAAAGAAAAGCGGAACGAGAGATTTGAGAGTTTCGGTCATCAGATTTGGCACTTTTTGCACTAAAAACACATCTTTTAATATAAAAGAACTTAAAAAGTAGGGCAAAAGCGGAAAATTGTTGCTAATTTTGTCGTTTGAATTGAATAATAGCAATCATAAGACGATGAAAAGAATAGCAATCAGTCTCGTTTGTCCGCTCATAGGAGTTCTAATGATGACTTCGTGCCTAGGCAACGGGGAGGAGTCGGTGGCAAGTTCTGATGTGGCACTGCTGTCGTTCAGCATCAAGGACTTGAAGACGGTGCATACCATCCAGAAGGAGAATGGTGAGGACTCGACCTATACTACCGTACTGAGTGGTAGTGCCGTGCCTTTTACGATAGACCAGGTCCAGCATTTGGTGTACAACAAGGATTCGCTGGCATACAAAACTGACATCAGAGGTGTGTTGGTGAACGTAACGGCTGATGGCGGTGTGGTCTACCGGAAGCCCGATGGTGAGTTTGGCTCGGTAGAAGACTCTATCGACTTTACCAACCCCGTGGAGTTTCGTGTGACCTCATACGATGGGCAGTTTGTGCGCTACTATACGGCCAGCATCAATGTACATCAGGTAGACCCTAAGGAGACATCGTGGGTGCAGTTTGGAAACGACAACTATCCCGATCTGGATGAACTGAAGGCATTTGTCAAGGGAGATAACTTGTATGTGATTGGCACAGTCGATGGGGTATATTACACAAATACAGCTGCGCTTGCTGATTGCACTGTTTGGACAACTGTTGAAAGCAGCGGTATCGAGGGCGCAGGACTCTCGGCACTACTTGTGGATGATGTTTTCTACTTGAAGACCGATGCTGGTATCTATCGTTCGGAGGATGCTGTTGAATGGACTCCTGCGAGTAACGAGGCCGAGGTAGCAACACTGCCAGGAGGAGGAATGAGTCATAGTATTGCCTGGATTAGTAACCCGTTGCGCACGAATGAGGATATTATGCGTACTACTTTCGTAGCCATACCCGAGAAGGCCGATACTTGTGCCCAAGTGTGGATGAAGCTGAGCACAGAGGATACTTGGGTGGAGATAGAACCCAAGGGAGGCAATATCTACGGCTGCCCCAACTTGGAGAACTTGGCAGTGATACGATACGCTGAGAATATGTATGCTTTCGGTGGTGAGAGCGTAGGAAACCGTAAGGTAAAACTTGAAGCCTTTGGAGCTTGCTACGAGTCGCGCGATAATGGTGTGACGTGGAAGGTAAACGAAGAGGCGTTGAGCTTGCCCGAGGAGTTTAGGGAGAAAGGTGATGAAGCCTTCTCCGCAGCTACAGACGGTGAATACGTTTGGGTGATGTGGAGCACCGGTCAGGTTTGGCGTGGCCGTTGGAATGGACTGGGTGATTGATAAATAGGAAACAATAGGTTTGGGTCAATGAGATACGATACACGACAACTTCTAGTAGGGTTAGCTGCAGTGCTTCTGCTGCTGTTGCCCGTGCGTGCAGTATCAGCCCAGGAACTGGAGTACAATATGGAATTGGGCGGTATGGCTGGTGGTAGCCTTTATATGGGCGATGCCAATTATACCATATTGCCTGCAAATGCGGCAATGATGGGCGGAGTGTTGGCTCGATACAACATAAACCCTCGAATGGCTGTAAAGGGGGACCTTGCCGTGGGGCGTGTCAAAGGGACTACCAAGGGAGGCGACAATCAATTTCCTGGAGGTGAGCACAGCACATTCAGTCGCAATGTGTTCGAGCTGGGAGCACAGTTTGAATATAATTTCTTTGCTTATGGTACTGGAGCAGGATATAAGGATAGCCACCGACTGGTCCCCTATATATTGGGTGGGCTGGGGCTTACCTATGCACCCAAACCTGCCGACCACGTGGTGGCGATGAACATTCCCTTGGGGCTTGGTGTGAAATACAAAGTTGCCGAGCGTATCAATGTAGGGGTTGAGTGGACTGTGCGATTCACTACATCGGACCAGTTGGATATTGCCAGCAAGGATGGCCTGCAGCTTAATGACCCTTATGGGATAAAGAGTAAAGGATTGAAGAACAAGGATAGCTACTCGTGGTTGATGCTGTATGTCAGCTACGACATGTTTCCTAAATACAGAAGATGTAATAACTAACAGGGTAGAATAAACTAAAACTCACAAACCAATATGACATACAAAGAGCAGTTGGACATGGATCGTATACCCCAGCACATTGCCATTATCATGGACGGCAACGGACGTTGGGCAAAAGCTAAGGGGAAAAGACGTGGCGAAGGGCATATCGTAGGCGCACAGGCATTGCACGACACGATGATGAATGCCGCCAAACTAGGCGTCAAGTATGTGACCGTATATGCGTTCTCTACAGAGAACTGGACAC
>JAZRFA010000018.1:0-3564 GCA_045661085.1 Bacteroidaceae bacterium | reverse complement strand
GGCCGATGCCATGGCCGTGCTCGGTGCCATCCGCCCCAAGATCAAGAAGGCGCTCCTCAACGGACAGCGCGTAGTGCTCACCGACCTCGGATCGTTCCATATCAGCATCCAGGGCAAGTGCTACTCCGCAGAGGTGATGGCTCAGAAGGAATTCTCACCCTCGAGCATGGTGAAGGGCCACCGCATCGTCTTCCGCCCCGAAGCCAAGCTCAAAAAGGAGATCGCCAAGGACTTCTCGCTGAAGCGAATCTCGTCTGAGGCGATGGCGTAAGCCATTGCCGAAGCGAGGGCGCGAAAGCAAGGAACAAATAAAGTTCTCGCTGAAGCGAATCTCAAGCGAGGCGATGGCATAAAGGGACCCCCCAACCCCCTCGAGGGGATTGGGCTCTCGCGGAGAAAGATGATTTATTAACTCTAAAAACGAAATCCTATGTCTGCATCCTTCAATTGGAGCAAGTTGCTCAAAGTGTTAATCGCCGTGCTCACCGCCATCGCTGGCTCTATCGGTGTGGTGAGTTGCATGTCCTAAATGCGTGCAGCTATGTACAGCGAACTGTTTATCCGAGTAGTGAGAGGCGTCGGCCTTGCGCTGCTCGGTCTTGTGTTGATGTAGTGTCATCCCGAGCGCAGAGAGACAACCTTTAGGTCGCCGACCAAAGGGAAAGGCAATCTCGCAAGGTACCCTGGCCAAGTCCTATCGAGAGATCCCTCACAATGTTGACTTCAGCCCCTTGCTTTTCCCCTTTGGGTCAGCGACCTAAAGGTTCAGAGCGTTAGCGAAGAAGGACTAGAACGATGCAAAGAGAGAGGGCTACCGTTATGGCAGCCCCCTCCCCTACTCGGACATTCCTTGCGGAATCACTTCCACAGGTTACCCCATCTACCGCGACGGTCGTTGCTCATAGAGGCATCGGCATCGGTAGTCTCGTCCGAGACGTTGAAATTTTGGTTTGAAGCAGCCAACATCTCTACAATCTCCAATTCCGCAACCTCCATCGTGGGGGCAATATATAGTTTCTTTTCCATAGTGCTTTCTTATTTAATGATTTTCTTTCCGTTAACGATATATATACCCTTTGCGGGGTTCTCCACGCGGCGACCCTGGAGGTCGTAGATGACTGTTGTCTGTTGACTGTTGTCTGTTGTCATATCCACACCTGTGCTGCCGTCGCCTTCGAAGCGGATGGTAAGTGAGCGTACGTTCTGTGCTCCGGGCACGTTGAGGTAGGCCTTGTTATTATAAACCCTGAAAGCTGCGTCCTTCTTATAGAAGCCAACCTCGCCCTCCTTCACTGTGAGCACGTAGTTTACAGAGCCATCGGTAGGGAGCGCCACATCGGCATACTCCGCAGCACCGGCATATCCGCGCAGGAGGTTGTCCGTGACGGCAGTACCGTTCGCCGAAGCTTTGGTAAAGGTGTATGACCCTTCTGCTCCGCAAAGCACAGCACCTGTTTGGGCTGGAATGACACCATCCGTAATGGCATTCATCGTGATAGTGCCCTCGCCATTTTCCATTGCAGGCATCTGGTATGCCACATAGGCCGTTATGCCTTCAGGGATAGCCATAGGTTCATTGGCATAGAAGGTACCGATCTCATAGGTTCCAATCTTGCTTACCACGATGTCGTCGGTAGTCTTGTAGTTATCCTTAGTAATCTCCTCAATGGTCAGGGGCACATATACCATACAGTAACCTTTGGCTTGGTCGTCACCATAGCAGGGAGCCTCCTCGAAGAAGAAGGCAATCTTGCCATCGTCCTGTAAGGCCATAGCGCTATAGGCGCTCTGCTGGGTGCTCACCTGAAGGCCCAGAGTCCAGTCGGCAGCAATCTGTGCTGAGGTGTAGTTAGCATCAGTGACCTCCTTGTACCAGATGGTCACGTCGCGGCGGTCGTAGAGGCCGCTACCGCCCTTGGGCTGTGACTGGAGGAGGAGCTTCACGGGAGTACCGTCGTTCTTTTCGGCATCGACGAGGAAGGGCTCACCGTTACAGGTGTTGCTACCACCGTTACTGCAACCATTGACATTGCTATCCCATGAACCTTCATTAGTGGCTTTGTCAGAGTAGGTAAACACGTTGAACTGACGGCCACCGCCACGGCGCACGCTGAGGAGGATCTGTCCGCTGGGGAGGATCTCCACCTTGGGTTCATCCTGGGTGGCTATAGGGTCTTGGCTACCGCCGAGGATATGCCAAGTAAGTCCGAGGTCATCGGTATAGATGACATAGTTGCCTGTGCCCGATGCCTTCTTCAGCAACAATGCACCATAGATACGTGCCTTGCCAGTGCCGTTGTAGTTCTCGTCCACTGCCAAGCGGCCGCTACCGAAGAATGAAGAATATCCGTTTTTAATGGTGGCATCATCGCCAAGGAACAACGTCTCTGAGATATCTTGCTTGGTCCAAGTAACACCATTATCTTCACTGAATATGCGTATAGCTCTGTTGTGCGCTGTGGCGCTACCATTACCGAACATCACATCACCAGCAGCACCCATCACGAGCATTTTCTCGCCCACTACGGCGATGGCAGCATCACCGTAGGCGCAATCATCAGTGCCACGCTTGCAAGAGCCCTTGGCGATAGTCTTCGTCTCGCTCCAGGTCTTACCATTGTCGTCGCTATAGCGCATCACTAAGTCGATACCAGGATTGGCATCACCAAAATTGTAGCGACCTATATCATCGAGGCTATAGCGGTAGTCGCTCACTGCGATGAGGCGACCTGTAGAGGTCTTGCCGATGGCAGGGATACGGTATGAGAAGGGATCATCGTCATAGAAGAGGGTCACATCCTCTGTTGCGCGGAACTTCGCGATGAGGGGAGCATCTTCGCTGGTCTGCATACCCTCTTCAGGAGTGAAGCTTGTGCCCAGGTTCTCCTCGCCAAGGAAGAAGCCTTGGAACTCGAAGCCACGGTAGGCACGGGTGAAGTCGATGATCGTTGTGGGAGTCTCGAGATACTCGATAGTGGCCACACCAGAGGTTCTCTTCAGTTTGATGGAATTACCGCCAAACTTGCTGGTGGCTCTCACGGTACCGAAGTGGGTGTTGGGGTTGGTTTCCTCCAAGCCCTCTACCTCGGCCTTGATGTAGAGCGTCACTTGATCGGCCTCCGACTCATCCACGAGGTCGGCGATGCTCTTCAGCACAGCAGGGCTGAGCGAGCCCACGAGGGTCACCTGGTGGTTGCTACCCTCATCAGTCCGGTTGTTCCAACCGCCGGTCCAGGTGATGAGGCCTTCGCCATGGTTCCCGCTATGATTGACAACGCCCTTGTTGTCGGTAGAGAACATGATGGGGTAATCCGCCCAATCGCTCTGCTTGAAGGTGAGCTGCTTATTCTTGGGAACATCAACAAAAGGAACAGACGCGTTATTGCTACTCTGCACACCCATATACTTGCCCTTACCTATGTTGTAGAGGTAGTAGTTACCCTTGGCCGACTTGTACACCGTCCACTGGAAGTAGGCATTGGTGGCCGATGCGGCGGGATTCACATTGGTGCGTGCCGTAGAGATTACATTATTGCTGCTGGCCGTAGCACCCATCCATCCACG
>JAZRFA010000017.1:0-21636 GCA_045661085.1 Bacteroidaceae bacterium | reverse complement strand
CAACGGCCTCTTCGCTATTGGCAACACGGACATAGGTTACTCCCTCGACCAATGTCTCGGGCAGTTGTTCGCATACAATAGCCACCGCACCTTTGTCTATAGCACCCTGTATATACTTATGTCCATCAACTTGCGTGCCACGCATAGCTACAAAAAGATGTCCCTCTGCTATACGGCGAGAGTCGATATTCACATCAATGATGTTGCATTGCACGTCACCTATGATTTCATCTACACGTATTCCTTTGATAATGTCTGAAAGTAACATAATATCTAATTTTACTTCAAAGTCAAATATATAATCTGTCCCTTACGCACAGCACTACCAGCCTGTATGCTTTGCGAACGCACCTTTCCTTTACCCGAAAGTCGCACGCCAAGTCCGCACGACTCAAGCAAGTAGAGGGCATCTTTGGCTCCAAGTCCCTTCACATTGGGTACCTTGTCTTGCGAAGGAGCTAAATTTGCATCCATAAAAATCACATCAGCATCACGTGCCTCAGCATTGCCCCACGTCGACCGCCCGCTGCGATACAGAGTAGCGACATTCCATTCGAAGGGGATGCCAAGCTCATCAAGCACATAGCGTGCATCTGCCACATTACCCTTCATCACTGTAGGCACAAAGATGGCTGTCGAATCACGCAACTCTGCAATGTCACGCTCTTCATCGCGTGCCATCACCCGTTTGGCGATTTCACCGAATACCACACCGGCTACGCCACCACCTGAAATGAGTCCACCACGAGTCTGAACCGATACGATACATGTATACTTGGGATTGTCGGCAGGAAAGAAACCACAGAAACTTAATTGGTGACCTCCACCTTTGAGCTGTCCGCCCGAGGCAATCTGTGCCGTACCGGTCTTTCCTGCGACAAGGAAGTTGTCAGACTTTGCTTGACGACCAAGTCCTGTTGGTTCATTAACGACCATAGTCAGCATCTTCGTGATGTCATCGAGTGCCTGCTGCGAAGCGATCTTATCTATCAGCACTTCTGGTTCAAAGTCCTCTACCACCTGACCATCCTCAAGGATAGCCGATACGAGGCGCGGCTTCATAAACTTACCATTGTTGGCAATGGCATTGTAAAATGCCACGATATTGATGGGAGCTATCTGTGTCTCATAGCCAATAGACATCCAAGGGAGAGCAGTACGAGACCAATTGCTACCATCCTTCTTAGGTTTACGTATCACAGGCTTTCCTGTACCAGGCAACAGAGGGAAGTGGGTTGCCAAACCCATGCGATGAAGACCCTCAACGAATTTTTCAGGTTCCTTCTGATAGTTCTCATCGATGATGCGAGCCGTTCCGACATTGGATGAGTACATCAGCACTTGCGGTACGCTAAGCATTCCATAAGCACTGGCTTTATTCCAGTTGTGGTCTCTCATCGTAGCTGTACCAAACTTGTACAATCCCTTATTGGCATCAACAGAATCATTAATGCTGATTTTCTTATCCTCGAGAGCAACCAATAGCGAAGCAGTCTTAAAGGTAGAACCCGGTTCGAGAATATCGGCAAGAGCATGATTCTTGCTTTCATAGTAGTTGCCACTCTCAGCACGACTCATATTGACCATAGCCTTGATGTCACCCGTAGCAACCTCCATCACCACGACTACACCCGTACGTGCATCACCGCCATACTCTTCATTCTGTTTGCGCAGTACGTCAAGCAAGGCCTTCTCGGCAATGTCTTGTATCTCTATATTGAGAGTTGTCTTCACGTCGCAGCCATCTTTGGCCGGTTTGTCAATGATAGTCAGCACCTCACGGTTCACCTTTTTATTATGTCCCCAGCCGGGTTCGCCACGCAGATATTTATCGTAGGCCAATTCGATACCGTTCTTTGCCGAGTCCACCTTGGCATACACATCGCCCAACGTACGACGCGCAAGCGAGCCAAATATTTTTTTGCGTTCTATATTGTTTTCTGTGAAGAATCCACCCACATGAGCGCTCATGCTGAGCACGGGCAATTTCTTTATCTCTTTGTATTGGGCATACGACACTCGCTTGGGATATAGTTTGCAGTAACGGCTTTTCTGAGCACGTCCTTTACGGAAAGTCTGACGAAACTCCTCCACGCTCTTGTCGGGAAGAATACGATGCAGCCCTTCGCAAATTTCGGTCTCATGTTTTCTCAATAACGAATCTCTGCGATTCTGTGCCTTCATGCGGCGCACTTCATCACGGTCAGATACCATAAAGTCCATAAACAATGTGTACTGCGGCACGCTACTTGCCATCAGTTGTCCATCATCGCTCAATATATTTCCTCGTTTGGGTGCAACTACAATGCTATCCACCACGTAGTTATCAGCAACTTCACGCCAATAATTACGTTCGAACACCATCACCGACATGGCTTTTACCAATATGGCAACGCCCACCACCGCCATAACGATGATGATAGAAAAGTAGCGCGAAATTATTTTTTTATCTTTAGGGTGCTGCATGCCTTCATTTCTTGATTACTACCGGCGCTTTAATTGGAATCTGCAATTCGCTTCCTTGCTCTACAATGAAACGCTGGATATTCGACTCACGACTTTTTTCCATCAGCTCACTCGACCGTGCCAACGCCTCGTACTTCATATCATCCAATTCCTCCCGAAGTTCTTTAATCAGCACCTGCTCACGTTGGAAAGCATAGCGATTGCTCACATACGCAATTATCAATGCAAAGACCAAAAGGAAAAGCCCTAGATGACGTTGCAACAGGGGGCTCAACAGCATATCCCCATCGAGCCAGGCCTTAAAACCTTTTGTATTCTTTTTCTTTTGTTCGGTAGCCATTGTAAAAGTCCTTTTATCTCTTTTCTCCTATTCTTAGTTTGGCACTCCGCGAGCGAGGATTCTCTTCCTGCTCTTCACGGCTTGCCACAGCCACCTTGCCCACCATACGGTAGGGCGATGGTTTGGTTCCATATATATCTTGCTCGACTTTACCCTCCACGTTGCCCGTTTTCATCAAATTCTTCACCAAGCGGTCTTCGAGCGAGTGATAAGTGAGCACCACCAAGCGGCCACCTGGCCGAAGGAGCTCGGTAGCCGATTGCAACATCTCTTTCAGCGCCTCCATTTCCTCGTTCACCTCAATGCGTAAGGCTTGAAAGAGTTTGGCCATTTCCTTCTTCTCGCGGTCACGACCGAAGAGACGCTTTACGATTTCGTACAACTGCCCCGTAGTTTCGATGGGAGCCTGTGCACGTGCCTTCACGATGACCGAAGCCAATTTGCGACTATTGAGCAGTTCGCCATAGAGATAGAAGATTTCAGCTATACGCTCCTCATCGTAGGTATTCACAACATCAGCCGCCGTAAGTCCATCTCGACGATTCATGCGCATGTCGAGCTTGGCATCAAAACGGAACGAGAAACCCAGTTCACCCTCATCAAACTGATGGCTTGACACGCCAAGATCGGCTAGTATACCATCCAATTGCTCCACATTGTGGTAACGCATCCAATTACGCAGGTAGCGGAAGTTACTGCGTACAAAAGTGAACCGTTCATCATCCACAATATTTCGTTCGGCATCGGCATCTTGGTCAAAGCTATACAGATGCCCCATAGCGTCCATCCTACGGAGAATCTCGCGCGAATGGCCACCACCACCGAAAGTCATATCGGCATATACTCCACCAGGAGCAATATCCATACCGTCTACCGTCTCATGCAGCATCACCGGTATGTGATAGGGGATATTTATGTTTGTTGTATCCATATTCGGCTCAAAGTTACACAATTCCCCACGATTCTTCATCATTTACCACTAATTATTTCTCCAAAAGTTTTCCACAAACCTTCCCATGCGCACCGCCACTATAAATCAAAATATCTTTACTTTTGTCAAATATTTTCTTTTTTCTTGCAATATTGGCATAATAGGCTTACTTTTGCATAATTTAACAGATAAATACTATGCGAAAACTCCGTAAAATACGCCTTCACCAGGAGGGCACACGCCAACTTACAATAGGCTTCTTCGTTTGGTTGCTTACCAATGCTGTAACCTATTATCTCACTTACCCCGATTTACGTTGGCTATTTATTCTCTTTGCCGTATCTAGCACCACCATATACCTACTGTTGGTCAACTTCTTCCGTTGCCCGCCCCGCCGCTTTCCTGGCGAGGATACAGAGGGTATCGTAGTTGCTCCTGCCGACGGCAGAGTCGTGGTTATTGAGGAGGTTGAAGAGCCCGACTATTTCCACGACCGCCGCTTGATGATTTCTATCTTTATGAGTCCGCTCAACGTGCATGCCAATTGGTATCCTGTAGACGGTGTAGTCAAGGAGGTGCGCCATGAGAATGGCAAGTTCCATCGTGCGTTCCTGCCTAAGGCAAGCACCGACAATGAGCGTTCGATGGTCGTCATGGAGACCCCCGATGGCAAGGAGGTGATGGTACGTCAGATTGCAGGTGCTATGGCACGCCGTATCGTGACCTATGCCAAGCCAGGCGAAGAGTGCTTCATCGACCAACACTTCGGTTTCATCAAGCTCGGCTCACGCGTCGACATTTACTTACCTATCGGCACTGAGGTATACGTTACTATGGAGCAGAAAACAACTGGTAACCAGACAGTAATTGCTAAGTTAAAATAAAAAAGCCTCCCCTCCCGAAGAGGGGGCTTATTTCTATAGAACTATGCGTAAGCACATCCCTAACACCATCACCTGCTGCAATCTCCTCTCAGGTTGCATAGCTGCCATGTATGCCTTCGAGGGCATGTATCCGTTTGCCTTCGCATTCATCATTGCAGGAGCCGTATTCGATTTCTTCGATGGGCTCACCGCCCGCGCTTTGAAAGTGAGCTCCCCCATCGGGAAGGAGCTCGACTCGCTGGCCGATGTCATCACCTTTGGCTTCGCCCCCGCAGCGATGGTTTTTAGTTGGCTACAAGAGTGTGCTGACGTACACCTCCATATGGTGATAGCCTTTGTTATGCCTTTTGCGGCATTCTTTTTAGCAGCATTCTCTGCTTTGCGCCTGGCCAAGTTCAATGTCGATGAGCGTCAGACGAGTTCGTTCATCGGTTTGCCCACGCCTGCCAACGCACTCTTCTGGGGAGGCCTCATATTGGGTTCACACGACATCGTGGTCGTCAACCCCTACGGATGGATGCTCGTCGTGGCGCTAGTGGCTCTGTTCTCCTACCTGCTAGTGGCCGAAATCCCGATGTTCTCGCTCAAATTCAAGAGCCTGGCGTGGAAGACCAACCGCACCGCCTACATCTTCCTCCTCGTGAGCCTCGTGCTACTCATCCTCTTGGGACTCAACGGCCTTTCTGCTGTCATCGGCTGGTACATCATTCTGTCAGTTCTGACACAGAAGAAGGGATAACTCCCGCGGGCGAACCTTTTGGCACGCCATTTGTCTATATCCTACCGTAACATTATTGAAGGAATACTATGTTAATCAGCATATTCTTTATAGCATTTATGCTCATTATGGCAGTCATTGCCATCGGTAGCTCGTTGATAAATGGCATTATCAACCTCCTATTCGGGCGTCAGGCCCCTCACCGGAGCCATAGTTCCGCAGGGCAGGCCAGTTCCACAGGGCAAGCCAGCTCCTCAAGCACCCATTCTCAATCACAGCAAGCGACCTCGTCGGGCGGTAAAAGGCGGGAAAAGATCTTCGACAAGACCGAGGGGGAATACGTAGATTTCGAGGAAATCAAGGAATAATAGCCCTTTCCCCCACCTCCCGAGCCATGCACCACGAAAGGATACGCCGTATACACCTCCCCGAGACGGAGTCGACCAACCTCTATGCCAGGTCGGTCGCCCCTGCCGCTCCCGTCACCCTCATCACCACCGACCATCAGACCGCCGGGCGAGGACAGCGTGGCAACACCTGGGAGTCAACACCAGGCGAGAATCTCCTTTTCTCACTTATCATCCACCCTCAAAGCATACCTGCATCTCAGCAATTCACCCTCTGCGAGCTCATCTCCGTTGCTATCTGTGAGGTCTTGAATAGCTATACCGATAGCATCCGCATCAAATGGCCCAACGACATCTACTACCGCGACCACAAACTCTGCGGCATACTCATCGAACACGACATCGAAGGCTCCCATCTCTCGCGCACCATCATCGGCATAGGGCTCAACGTCAATCAAACCTTCTTCGTCAGCAACGCTCCGAACCCCACATCCCTATCCCTCATCCTCGGGCACGAGGTAGAACGCGAAACACTGCTTCTGGCCATCACCCGGCACTTCGTCGAGCTATATCAGCAATACACTGCCAACACGCTCGACCGTACCGCCCTACATTTGCGCTATACCTCCCTGCTCTACCGCAAGGATACAGCACACACTTATCGCAACACCCAAGGTCCTTTCACCGCCACCCTGCGGGATGTCAGTCCCGACGGACGTCTCATCCTCGAGGACCAGCAAGGCACGCCACGCTGTTATCTATTCAAAGAGGTTGCTTACGAGCTATAACTTCATAAACGCAAGCATTAGAGACTTTTACCCGTTAGAACATGCCCATACTGGGCGTACTACAAAAAAAGAAGCGACAAAGCCTCCTCTCCTCTGAACGCTTATTTGACGAGTCATTTATAGAAAGATTCACTCATCCCATAGGCTTCCCCACCTACTGCGTCTACAATTCACCCAATCGGAAGTATCGTTTCCTGCACTACCAGAACCTTTACCTACCTCGTTCAATTCACCTGACATGGTAAGCATCAGCCGTGGCATTTCTAGTTACAGGACTTCAGTCGTTGATGCCATGTATTATTTGTTCATTGTATAATTTATCTTTACAGCATTAATAGATAACGTTCTTTCCACCGATATAATATTTACTGAGCAAGTAAAGACCTATATCATTACCAAGATTTATCAGTAGTTCTTCTGCACAAAATCACTATAGAAAAAAAACATTCTCATCGCGATGGCAAACAATTTCCATCGCGATGAAAACATTCTGCCATCGCGATGAAAAAGAATTACCACCGCGATGAAAAAAGTAATTCTCTTTATCTTTATGAAGAAGAGATACTACCTATCTCAGCAAGGCTTGCGCCACGATGAGGTCGAAGGGAGTGGTGAGTTTGATGTTCTCGCGATTGCCCTCGACGAGGTGTACAGCGTGACCCAGAGCCTCGACGACGGAAGCATCATCGGTAAAGGCCTCGCAGAAAGGTTGCTCGTAGGCACGGCGCAGGAGCGGGGCGCAGAAGGTCTGGGGAGTCTGCACCAGACGGTAGGCTTCGCGGTTCACCGTCTCGCTACCTTCGGGGAGCAAATGGCGCACCGTCTCCACCACAGGGATGACAGGTACTACGGCACCATGCAAGGCGGCTTCTTGGTAACAACGACGGATGACCTCGTGCGCCACGAAGGGACGTACACCATCATGTACGGCCACCAGAGCATCGAGCTCATCGACCAGAGCCAATCCATTCTGCACGGAATGAAAACGGGTGGCCCCACCATCGGCAATGCGATGGGGCACAGCAAACTGATACTCACGGCAAAGTCCCTGCCAATAAGGCTGATGGTCGCGCGGGAGCACGAGGATTATCTCTATAGAAGAATCGCAAGAATGGAAGGCGTCGAGCGTGCGCATCAGCACAGGACGGCCCTCTACGGGGATAAACTGCTTAGGCAGTTCACCACCCATACGAAGGCCCTTTCCTCCAGCTACGATAATGACATACTTGTTCATAAGAACTGCATTCCTTTTCTCAATTCGTCGGCTTTGGCTGCGCCACAGAAGTGCTCCACGAAGGTGAAGCCGAGTTCCCATGCGGCACCAGGGCCACAACCAGTAAAGGTATTACCATCGGTTGTAACCTTAGCTGCAGTGTAAGTGGCGCCCGTCATCGTGTCTTCAAAGCCTGGATAACAGGTAGCCAGCTTGCCTTGAAGCAAGCCTAAACCGCCCAACACGAGGGGAGCAGCACAGATGGCCGAGAGGATGACACCCTCTTCTTTAGCCTTAGCTTGGAGCAGCTCGCCCAAGCCTGCGTGTGCCTCGAGATTAGTGGCACCGGGCAGTCCGCCCGGGAGGAAGAGCAATGCTGCATCAGCATAATCGAGCTCATCAAAGGAGGCATCGGCCACCACGGGAATGCCATGGGCACCATTGACTACACGATTATCAGTCACCGACACCGTCGTCACCGAGAGTCCGGCACGGCGCATCACATCAATAGGAGCGAGGGCCTCAATCTCTTCGAAGCCATCGGCAAGGAATACATACATTGTCTTCATAAATAGTCCGTTTATGGTTATGGATGCAAAATTAGCATTTATCGGCAATAAGTAGCTAATAACAACCAAAAAAGTAGAACCCCGTATTCATTCTCTCACCGAAAAAGTGTAATTTTGTGCTCAAATAGAACAATCGACTATGAAACAACAATCACAAGTGATATTCGAGCGCAACTCTGTGGAGTTTGTCACCGTGGCAGCCGAGTTCTGCGCATTCATCGGACGCAGTGAAGGACAGAATCGCGCCGAGTTCGTGGATACGTTACTCAAGATTCTTCCTTTATTATATATAAAGGCTTCGATGCTTCCCGAGTGTGAGGTGATGGGCGAGGACGGGCTCGAGGCCTTCGTTACTGAAGATGACTACGAGGTGATACGCCTCAATCTGCAGGAGGTGATGGCCGACCGCGACGACTACCTCGACGTATTCGTAGAGGAGATGAAGTATAGCGACACCCCCATACGCAAGAGCATTGCCGAGGACTTGTCGGATATCTATCAAGTGGTTAAGGACTTCGTGTGCCAATTCCAGAGTGGACTTAACGAAACCATGCACGATGCTTTGGCACAATGTCGTGAACACTTCGTAGAGTATTGGGGCCAGACGTTGGTAAACACCATGCGTGCTCTTCACGAGGTGAAGTACAGCAAGACCGATGACGAAACTGACGAGGAGCAATACGATGATTGATATCCCCAGCAACATAGCCAAGGCCGACATTGCCCAGATGCCTCCCGAACTCTTTGGAGGCCGCATCATCGTGGTGCACTCCGCAGCCGATGTGGACAAGGCTGTGAGTTACCTCAAGGGGTTCCCCATCGTGGGTATCGACACTGAGACCCGCCCTAGCTTCGCCAAGGGTAAGACATACGGAGTGGCACTGCTGCAGATATCAACCGAGGACACCTGTTTCCTTTTCCGCCTCAACTATATTGGTATGCCCAATGCGTTGGTCGATTTCCTGCAAGATGGCCGACAACTCAAGGTGGGCCTCTCGCTCAGAGACGACATACAACACCTGCAGCGCAAGCACGAGTTTGAGCCCCGAGGGTTCCTCGACCTGCAGACCTACGTGAAGGAATTAGGCATAGAGGCACAGAGCCTACAGAAACTCTACGCCCTGCTCTTCGGCAAGAAGATTTCCAAGTCGCAGCGCCTCACCAACTGGGAAGCCGACGTGCTCACCGATCGTCAGAAGGGCTATGCCGCTACCGATGCGTGGGCTTGCGTACGTATGTATAAGCATATGGAAGAGCTGAAGCGTGCGCAGGGATTCCGCGTAGTGGAAGTGAATGTATAAATATAAAATGAAACATATGAACCAGTATAACACAGTACACTTAAAGAAAGGAAAAGAAGAGTCGCTCGGGCGTTTTCATCCCTGGGTTTTCTCTGGTGCCATTCACCACATCGATGGGCGCCCCGAAGAGGGCGACGTGGTGCGCGTAGTCAGTGCCGATGGGCGCTTCCTTGCCGTGGGGCACATTCAGATAGGAAGCATCGCCGTGCGTGTGCTCTCGTTTGAAGACATCGCCATAGACCAAGCCTTCTGGAAGCAGCGTCTCAGTGCTGCTTACGACGTGCGCAAGAGCATCTTCCCTCAGTGGCCAAAGGACAATGGACAGTTAACGAATGCCTTCCGCCTCGTACATGGTGAGGGCGACGGCTTGCCCGGCCTTGTCATCGACGTATATGACCGTACTGCTGTGATGCAGGCCCACTCGGTGGGTATGCACGTGAGCCGCAACGAGATTGCCGAGTCATTGGCCGAAGTGCTCGACGGCATTGTTGACAACATCTATTACAAGTCTGAGACAACACTTGCCTACAAGGCTTCAGAGGATGGCGGCAACGGCTTCCTCAAGGGAGGTTTGGCTACAGCAAGCGACATTGCTACGGAAAACGGATTGAAGTTCCATGTAGACTGGCTCGGCGGACAGAAGACGGGCTTCTTCGTCGACCAGCGTGAGAATCGCGCCCTGCTGGAGCGCTACTCACATGGCCGCAAGGTACTCAACATGTTCTGCTACACCGGTGGTTTCTCTTTCTACGCTATGCGAGGTGGTGCCGAGTTGGTTCATTCTGTAGACTCTTCATCTCGTGCCATCGACATCACTCGTGCCAACGTGGAACTCAACTTCCCCGGTGATGCACGCCACGAGGCTTATGCCGAAGACGCCTTCAAGTATCTTGACCGCATGGGCGACCAATATGACCTCATCATCCTCGACCCTCCCGCCTTTGCCAAGCACAAGGATGCCCTGCGCAACGCCCTCATGGGCTATCGCAAACTCAATGCCAAGGCCTTCGAGAAGATACGCCCCGGCGGTATCCTCTTCACCTTCTCTTGCTCACAGGTAGTAACGAAGGACAACTTCCGTACGGCAGTGTTTACCGCAGCAGCCATGTCTGGGCGTCGCGTGCGCATATTGCATCAGCTCACCCAACCCGCCGACCATCCCGTAAGCATCTATCATCCTGAGGGCGAATACCTTAAAGGTCTGGTACTCTATGTAGAATAGAGCTTTTTTGGCAACCGATGTTTGCAGTTTTTCATGCAAACAATGCATAAAAGTGTAGAAAGAACATAAATCGTGTTTTTTTTACACTTTTTATTATCCGTTCTCTTGCAGATACAAGAATAAGCTGTACCTTTGCATTGTGTTTTTCATGGTATTAGATTTTTAAAGTTGGAAGATTGGTCGTCGTGATGACGACCTTCTTTTTTTGTATATATGCCACCTCCCTATCGGAACGAAGAAGTATATCACATGGGAGGCCTGTAGTTCTGTCAAGATTTTTCATAGGCTTGACAAGAGAATATCATTATAGCGACAAAGAATTATCATAGGAGCGACAAATTCCTATCAAACCTGAGATAAAGATGGAGGTATATATCAACGATGGTGCTCATGTGAAGCCCAGTGATGAACCTCAACATGAGTCTCAAAGCATACAAACACTGCATAAGCACAAACAACAAGTAGGGGGAGCTCCAATGGCAGCTCCCCCTACTTGCTTATACAGAGGCTTACTCTATGACTTTAAGCAGAGCACCCGTGACAGGATCAAGTATAATCTTGATATTCTTTTTCTTGGTAAGCAGCGTGCTCGAAAGTGTCTCTGTTTTCCCAAACTGTCCCAAAGTGAGCAACTCCTCTGCCAACACTTGGCTGTTAGTATATACCTTTACCTCAGCCTTCCCTGGAATATTATAGACCAAACCATCCTGCAAATTCTCGTTCTTACCCTTCTTGCCTTTTGACTTAGCCGTTTCGGCCAAGGCCTCTACAGTAGGCTCGGGAACAGATTGCTTGCACTTGACATCAACATAAATGGGCGAACCTGCCAAATCATCGCCATGGAGCATTCCGAGTTTACGAGAGAAGCGTCCCAACACCACACGTTCTACACTCTCGGAAGGAATCACTTGATAGGTCTGTGTCGTGGTTTCGATAGTGGTGGTTCCAACAAACAACTGCATCAATGCCGTTTCCTGCTCTTCGAGTCCAGCGAGAATAATCTGAAGTGTCTCAGCATCCTTTGTCATATATTCGTTCTGCCCGCGAATGATAAGGTTCTTGCTTTCACGAATGTTATAAATCTCCTTAGCCACTAGTTCTGCGAGCTTAGCTTTAGAGCCAGTCATAAGCATCTCTTCGGTCATGTAGGAACGAGGAGACAATGCCTTTTTCTGCGAGGGGGCCTCCGACGACACCGCAGGACGTGCAGGATGAGGCGCAGGAACAGAAGCATTGACAGCATGCAGTATACCCGATTCTGTCATAGTCACCAACGGAGCTACGCTATTGGGAGTAAAAAGGATATGGTACAGTTTCTTCTCATCGGGGGTTCCCTCGGTGGAAATCGCCACCGACTTTATTGAATGACTGATATCCTCCTTGCTCGACGCATTATTGATACGCAGGTAGCGATCGGCATACTGGCAGAGCTCACCTGGCATATAGGTGGTCTTCTCTGTCGTAACACTGATATTGATGATGGTCTTGGGCAAATAGTATGCCGCACCTTCGGTTGAGACACCAGGAGTATAGGTCGTTATCGTAGTCTGCGCCATTGCAACGACACTACAAAGGAGCATCAGCGTGGTGACGAATCTTGATTTCATAGCATGCGCGTGTTTTTATTGTTTCTAGTCCGTAAAGGTAGTACATTTTTCTTGCATGTTCTACTCTTTAACTTTTTTTCAATGATATTTTTCCCTTTTATAAAAAAACCGTGCAAATGTTTGCCGCAAATCAGTGGATTTTCTATAATTTTGTACAAGTTTCGTGGAGTAGTCTCTGCAAAACCTTCTGAGCAAGCTAGCTAGGAGCAAGTTTTAGAAACGCCACGGCATATAACAACACAAAATAGGAGAACAATAATACATAAAAATACATAAACCTTATGCTAAACATTGTAATATTCGGTGCTCCCGGCTCAGGCAAGGGAACAAATAGCGCTCTCTTAGTGGAGGCTTTCAAGTTGGACCATATTTCTACTGGTGATGTGCTCCGTGCTGAGATTAAGAACGGTACCGAACTGGGCAAAATTGCTCAAGGCTACATTGACCACGGCAACCTCATCCCCGACGAATTGATGATTGATATTCTTGCTAGCAAGTACGACAGTTTCAAAGGCAGCAAGGGTGTTATCTTCGACGGATTCCCCCGCACCATCGCACAGGCTGAAGCATTGAAGACAATGCTTGAGGAGCGTGGAGAAAAGATTACCACAATGATTAATCTCGAGGTAGACGAGAGCCTGCTCATGGATCGTCTGCTCCGTCGTGCAACGCTCGAAGGTCGTGCCGATGACAATGAGGCAACCATCAAGAAGCGTTTCGAGGTATACCACAGTCAAACAGCCCCCCTCATCGAGTGGTTCAAAGGCGAAGGCTTATACAAAGGCATCGTCTACACTGAAGACATGGGCATTGAGGGTATGGCGAATAAGATTATCGAATACATCAAAACCATTGCTTAATCGTGGCTGAAACAAACTTCGTCGATTACGTAAAAATATATTGTCGCTCGGGCAAGGGAGGACGTGGAAGCACCCACATGCGCCGCGTGAAGTACAACCCCAACGGTGGTCCCGATGGAGGTAATGGTGGACGTGGCGGACATATCATCCTCCGCGGTAACCGCAACTATTGGACACTGCTCCACTTGCGTTACGACCGTCATGCCTTCGCTGGACATGGAGGCAATGGCTCGAAAAACAAGAGTAGCGGTAAGGATGGCGAGGACAAAATCATAGAGGTTCCCTGCGGCACCGTGGTATACAACGCCGAGACAGGTGCCTACCTCTGCGACATCACCGAGCACGGCCAAGAGGTAATCCTTCTCAAGGGAGGTCGTGGCGGTTTGGGCAACTTCAACTTTGCCACCCCCACACGTCAGGCACCACGCTTTGCACAGCCTGGCGAACCGATGCAAGAACTTACCGTCATCATGGAGCTCAAGCTGCTGGCCGATGTAGGTCTCGTAGGTTTCCCCAATGCAGGAAAGTCGACCTTGCTTGCAGCCGTGTCGGCTGCTAAGCCTAAGATCGCCAACTATCCGTTCACCACATTGGAGCCCAACCTGGGTATCGTGTCCTACCGCGATGGCAAGTCATTCGTGATGGCCGACATCCCTGGTATCATCGAAGGAGCCAGCGCAGGAAAGGGACTTGGTCTCCGCTTCCTCCGCCACATCGAGCGCAACTCACTACTCCTCTTCATGGTGCCCGGTGATGCCGAGGATATACGCAAGGAGTATGACATCTTGCTCAACGAGTTGGCGACCTTTAATCCCGACATGCTCGACAAGCAACGCGTGTTGGCTATCACCAAGTGCGACTTGCTTGACGACGAACTCATCGAGATGCTCGAAGAGACTCTGCCCGAGGGCATTCCCCACGTGTTCATCTCTTCTGTGACTGGATTGGGCGTCTCTGTCTTGAAGGACATCCTCTGGAACGAGCTGAACAAGGAGGATATCCATGCCGAACTCAGCAAAGACAGCCTTGTGCATCGCGCCAAGGACATGAACAAGCTACAGGATGAGTTGCGCGCCATGGGCCAGGACGACGATATCACCATCGAGTACGAAGACATCGACGAGATGGAAGACTTCGAATACGAGTTTGATGACGACTTTGAATTTGATGGCGAAGAAGAGGAATAACCCTACAAACATACCCGTATGAACGCAGAGGATATATTTACCAAAGGCATCATGTTCAAGAAAGTGGCCTCAGACCGCCCCAAGGAGGAGAAGGTAAAGACCAAGGCCAAGAAGAAAGCCTACATCACTGGCCAGCACCATTCGGCATCGGCCAAGATGAAAGCCGAGATACGCCGCAAGCGTGCCAACAGACATAAAGGACAATGACAAAAACGACAAAGGATGCGCAATAGCGCATCCTTTTCATTTATACTCGCCTGATTAACGCACTTGCTTGCGGTTGTTCACAATATATACTCCCTTGCCCAATCCGTCAAATGAAGTAGCCTTCTCACGCACCAATCGGCCATGCACGTCATAGATATCGGCTGGCCAGCAAGGGTCGGTTCCTAATGTAGTTGAGATATAGGTTGCCTGCTCCTCAGTAACCTCAAACCAAGCTGATGCACCAACCATCTCATCCTCAATTGCATTCTCCGTGACGAAAAGGACGTTGTCCACATCCAACACGTAAGCGCCCGCAGATATCGTAGAGGTTCCATCCAATGACAGCGTAAAGAGAGGCCCTTCAGCATCCGTCATGGCGGAATTATCCAACGAATAGCCTATCACACGATACACATCACCCTCTATCCAGTGACCTGTGGCCACAAATGTTCCCTCAGTACGATATGAAAGCGAGATACCCGCATCACCATCAGACAGGGTAAAGGATTCAGGCACGATAAAATCCATCGAGAAGGCGATGTAGGGTGTAGAATTATCGAGCGACACCTCGACGCTCCACATCCCCTCCGACTCGGTTACAGCAATCCCCACCCCATCAGATTCCGAGACTGTACGCATGGCAGCAACATGGGCTGCATCATCCAGCGGCGGGAGCAACGCTGGCATATCGTCAATATCATAATCAAGGCCTTCGCCACGACCCTCCTCCTCGACGCTCCACGCCAAAGCTCCACGACGACTACGGGCCTGAGGCGCCTGCTCGTCCCCTACTAACAGATTAACCCAAGTAAGGTCACTCAACGAGATATCTCCATCCCCATCAGCATCGGCTTGCTGGCTTTGCAGGCCGTCGTAGGGGGAATCGAAAAGGCTGGATAACATATACTCCATATCGACACTATTGATTGTGCCGTCATCGTTAAGATCACCATAGGCAAAGGGTTCTTTAGCATCTGGAGCATACGAAGTAAGACTTCCCTTGATATAATGAGCACGCTGTTCAAGCCAAGACTTCATATTAGCCACATTCGTGTCATAGTTATAGCCATCGCTCCACTTATAAGAATTATTCACAAATGAGCTGCGGGCATAAGCATAGTAGTCATCCACAAAATCGATGAGCTCGCCCAAATGCTTGTCTATGAACTCCTCCCATAATCTAGAGTAACGATATTGCACCCATTCGCTCGAGCGCAAGATATCGGAATAGAAACGGGCACCCGCCCCATTGACATAGCTGAACAGATCGCGTGCTTCTCCGCTAACGCAGTAGCTTCCCGTACCCTCATAGCCATATGCCCAATCAAAATCCCACGCAGGACCAAAGACATATCGCCTTGTCATATGCCCCATATTCTCGCGAGAGAGGAATGTGCTCTTGGGATGCCCCAGCTCAGTATTCAACGTCAAGTCATTCACCAGCATATACCGCACCAGCATATCCACATCGACGAAACGCTCGTAGTTGGTTCCATTGTACACCGCTGTCTCAAATCGGTTGAACTCATCCTGCACGAAATAATAGTCGAGATTGGGATCATCTTCTCCAAACTCGGGATCTTTGATATTGACGGGCAACCCATATGATGTGGACCTAAACTGCCCTGCTTCGTAATAAGAGTCCAGTTCAAAGAGCACAGCCATCGACTCATCATCGAAGTCTACACTATTGTTAGCCATACCCACCTTCTGGGTAAAGTAGTAGCTGCCACGGTATTCTCCGTTCATATAGAGTTCTACGGGTATCACATCATTAGCCGTCTGCAACCCCACCATACGGGCTATCTTGTGGGCTACAGGATTGGTCATAAGCGAGCCCCTTTGAGCTTGAGGTATGAGGTTCCAGTTCTTTCCCTTCTTCATCCCGAAGGGCTTCACCGACTCCTCGAATTTCAAGCGATAAGGATTCTTGGCATAAGCATAACTGCTCCAGCTGGTATTGCCACGGCCTTTTATCTTCACCCGATCCTCGAAATCGTAGTCATCCCACACCCCATTACCACAGAAGGAGATAGAAGCATCGAGGTAATAATCTTTGCTCGACACCATTTCACCACCATCAATATCGATATCAATGCGCGGCACAGAAGTAGCATAATCGGTGAGCCAATCAATATGCACCGACACCTCACGTCCCATAGGCACCATCTGATAGGCATACTTCGCTGGCTGTATCAGCTCGGGCTCGCCACCAATGCCATAGACTTCATAAAGTCGGAACTCACTCAAGCAAAGGTAGTTCTTATATTGTGACCGAGCAGCAACAAAACGCACATGGCTATATGACGCACCCAGCGCAATAGCATCGGACGTATAGGACACCGCCCCACCATCGGTAGGCACGCCCATACTCTCATCGATGGTCGTGACGTAGTCCCAAGACTCGCCATCATTAGAGGCCTCTATCCTCCATTCCTCAATATTGTAGCCCGACTGCGAACGGCCCATATAGTAGAACTTCAGTTCACTGATGGCATACGGCAAAGCGACAGATACATACACCTGCTTGCTCAGATCCACATCATAGACAGGATCTTGAGACCATGTGGAATGAAATATCGTATTGGGATCCCCATCGAGCATCATCCCCAGCCCCTCATGCTCAAAACTTGTAGGCGCATTGGTCGAGAGCATATCTGCGGTGAGCGGAATCTCTGCCACTTCAGTCTCAGGATGGGTCCACACCTCATCACTAATCTTCTCAATAGACAAGCGCTGATGTCCTGGGTATAGCAACGTATACACCACATCGTTGGCAAAGCGCAAGCGCGACACGCCGCTCACCTGCTCCACCCCATTCGCATAGGCTACAGCCCCCGGCATATCCATCTCAAACGTAGGTGTAAGATATTTTCCGATGCCACTCACCGAAGTCCACACCTCATCGGGAGTCACCACTGCCTCCACATCGCGAAACAGCTGGTCATTGAGTTTGTCATCCAGCTCGAACATCGTGAACTGCGGATACACAGGAGCCACATCATTGACCTCCGTCACCTGTTCCTCGGCCCATGAGACAATGCTATCGTTCTTCAGCACAAGCACATATTGCCCATCACTATGGCGCAACTCCTTCACAAAATCCTTCGGATAGCCCCATACCCGGCCATCAGAGAAATGCACATAATGCATATCAGTCCCCTGTGCCCAGCCCATCGTAAAGAGCGAAGCGAGCAACACCGCCAACGACAATAAACGTGTACGCATAGTATTCCAATATAAGATGGTGTAAAGGTAGCACAAAAGTTCCAATTAACAAAATGGAGCTAGGATGAAGGACTAAAAACAATTCATCTGCAAAGCCTTCGAGGTACGTCTACGCCTATTCCTCGAAAACCTTACAGATGGCTTATGCATGATTAATATTCCTCGGGCAGATGCGAGACGTCAAGTCACTTTATATTGCCATTGAGCGAGCGTAACTCAAGTCGCTTACGGTTGCCCAGCGGGCCGAAGGCAGTGAAGGGAGCGGGACAAGCTTGTAGTATGATGGATACTTGTGGCATAATTTATTTTGGCCCGCTTACGCGGGCGTTGAAAGGAGCGGGACAAGCCCGCTCCAATAAATAAAATAAATTGAATACGCTTCGCTTATTGTTGCCTTCGGCGATAAAGCCAACGCTTGCTGAGTAATTGCAAGCAAGCTTGCATTACGCTCGCTCAATGGCATTATTCTGTGACGGGGCGAACGGTGCGGCAGTAGGGGCGGCTGTAGTAGTTCCAGCCGTGGTCGTCGCTGTCGAAGCCGAGGAAGTACGGGAAGTAGCTGTCGTACTCGTACAGCGTGCCAGACCAGTAGTAGCCGTACGAGCCACGGTAGTGGACCTCCGTGCCGTTGCGGTAGCCCGCAGCGGGGAGAAAAATACTATTACCGTTGGAGCCCGTAACTTTTTGGCCTTTAATACCATTAACCTCTGTCCATTCCCAAGAACACTTATCACAGAGCTCCTTGATTTCATCCAAGGTAGGCATACGCCAATTACCTCCCCACTGAACGTGAGCAACATCATCCTCGGGATCGAGAGTTGTCTTATTATCTACAGTGCCGTAACTACTGCTGGTACAATACTTCGTTAGATTATCATAACTGCCATTGCACCACTTATAAGTAGACCAAGAGTAATCGGTTTTCTCCTCGGTCTCACCCCAAGCATAGTAACCTCCATACTCCTCGGGAGACTTAGCACCTACGTTACAACTCGCCCATTTGACGCTCAAGCCGAGGTCAACGGCACCAGTCTCCAAACGAAGGACATCAGTAGTAAACTCCTTCACTGAAGAGAACACATACACACCGCCAACCAAGGTAAACGAGGCGAAATAGTAAGTGGTTCCTTCAGACAAGTCGTTCAGCGATACGGTGAACACGCCATCCTCCACATGCAGCACCGAGGTCTTGCGACTCTCAAAGTTGCCATCGGCACTGATAGCATCCTTGGTAGCAGACCAAGCCAAACCTACATAGACATTATCCCTGGCATCCACGCCCTCAGTCTGAACAGAAGCGCTGAGGACAGCAGAGGTTCCCTTGATATCAGATGCTTCACCCGTAGAAGTGACATTCACCACTTCCATGGTGGTAAAGGTTTTGTACTTGTTGGCATAATAGGTAACACCACCATAGGTGACGAACGAACGATACTTGTACTCCGTAGCAGGAGAAAGATTACTGAACGATGCCGTAAAGATATTACCGATGAGCGAACCCGAAGTAGACTGGACAGCATCTTCATTGGTCTCGGCCTTGGCCTCCACCACCTCGACACCTATCACGGGATTGCCACTACCTGCAGGCAAGAGGTTAAGGTTGGCATAGCCGCTGATGTCGGCATAGGTGCAGCCGAACTTGTCCACCAAGCCCGTAACGGCAATCTCGGAGGTGGTATCCTCTGTGCCATCTTCCTCGCCACCAGTTCCAGTACCACCGCCATTCTCCGGCTCGCAAGCCACCAGACTAAAGGCCAGTGCGGGCACGAAGGCCGCAAGCACAAACATGCGCCAAAGTGCTAAAACTTCTCTTTTCATAAATATAATATGTTGAGTTTATAATAAGTTATCTCCTCCTTTCATTCGTTACAACTACCCATCGCCCACCCACGAACCCTGCCGGCGCGAGCGATGCGACAAAGATACGACAAGCCGAGAGGAGAACAAAATAATTCAGTTATTTTTTATCCCGCCGACGCGAGTGAGCGTCGGTTGCCTTTGGCCCCTACGGGCGGCGAACGTTGTTTGCGACGGCAGCGCGGTATGATAGCGCTGCTTGCGACGAAGGGGAGGTTTATCTCCCCCAGAGGAGCGTGCTTTAGCACCATAACTTTAGGATCCCCGAGGAGTGTGACGAAGTCACCCTATCGCAGTATATCCTTCAGTACATAGTACTAAATGTATATTTAATTCTGAATTATCAGCTCTTTTTCTTATTTTTTTAACGGAGATTTCTGCATTCTTCAAATTCTTATTATTTTTGTATCATCCTATTTCGCAGATAAAGAGTTTGGCCATGGATAAACAGATGGAACATAACGATTCTCAACAGACGATCGATGCTGTCAACTTACTGAAAACGGCGATATTGCAGAGTCAAGAGCGTGCAGTAAAAGCTGTTAATCAAGAGCAGTTGGCTTTATACTATGGCATAGGGCGTTTTATTTCCGTAAATACTCGAAGTAAAAATTGGGGAACTGGGATGATCAAGTCTATCAGCCAGCGACTACGTAGTGAACTTCCTGGTTTACGCGGATTTGGAGAAACCAATCTAAAGAATATGCGTACCTTCTACGAGGCTTGGAATGGTATAGAGACAAATTCGTCAGTTCGCACTGACGAATTAAAATCTGACTCATCCATCTGCGAAGAAAGAAGCAGACAGATCGCTGATTCTAAGCCGAATACAATTCGCCAGTTGCAACTGACGAATTTGGAAGGTTTCCCCATAATCCCATTCTTGAGTATCAGTTTCACACACCATATTACAATTCTAACTCATGCGAAGGAGTGGAATGAACGATTGTTTTATATACAATTCGCAGCTGACAACAAGGTAAGTTCCGAAGACTTGGAGAGCATTATCAAGAAAGATCTATATCATCATCAAGGCGCAATGCCCAATAACTTTATTGCAACTATACCAGACTACAAACAGGCCTATAGGGCAATCAAGATGTTTAAGGATGAATACCTGCTCGATTTTGTGAACGTGGAGGAACTCGGCATGCACGATGAGGACGTGGACGAACGCATCATCGAACAAAGCATCATCCATAACATAAAAAACTTCATCATGACTTTCGGTCGGGGCTTTACATTCAATGGGAGTCAGGTACACTATGACAAACTAGGACACGACCATTGGATTGATCTCTTGTTCTACAATCGTGATCTACGAAGACTTGTAGTATTCGAATTGAAGAAAGGACGTTTCAAGACTGCCTATTTAGCCCAACTTAGCAGTTATCTACGCATCCTCAACGATGATGACCGCCGTGAAGGAGAGGAGCCTCCTATAGGTATTATTTTATGCAAAAGCGCCGATAAGGCATATGTCGAGTACATTATGCAAGACTTTCGACAGCCTATGGGTGTAGCCACATATAAAACTGCTAATGAGATTGACGAAGAGCTAATGAAAGTTCTCCCTCCGAAAGAACAATTGGAAAAATTGCTGAGTGAAGAAACTATATAAGAGAAAACCAAACAGTATTGTCCTCATATGATACAACATTCTAATCCTATACTATAGCCTTGTAATGTTTAACCGAGTGGCATGACGAGATGTCGTGACCTCTCATAACATGCAGAGTATTATGATGATCAAGGGTTATGGGTTATAGGTTATGGGAATAGACGAACTGCCAGAAATTGGGTATACCCGTTTTTCATAATGGGTTTACCCAATTCCACTCGTGGGTATACCCATTTTTGCGAAAGGGTCTACCCATTTTCGTACGAAAATCCACCTTATCTTTACGTTCT
>JAZRFA010000016.1:0-2191 GCA_045661085.1 Bacteroidaceae bacterium | reverse complement strand
CACATAGGGCATCTTTTCGGGGTCCTCGCCATAGGGGCAGAAGATTGTCTTGGCGTGTGTCTTGCAACGGATACCTTGCTTGCGTACTTTTGAGAGCAGATATGCTCTGCGGCGTAGTTGTTTCTTGCTCATAGTTGTAGTTTTATTTGTTGAAAGATATGAATGCCATTCGGGGGCATTTCTCTAATTGTTTGATGTAAGCGTCCTACTGAAGGATGCCCTGACGGCTAATCGAGCCGTGTGGGCATCGTATCCGCAGGACGGTAGTAAATGTGATGGCCCTTCATATCGAGGTTGCCAAAAGTTGCGGTATGATTGCTGACCAGGGGCATAACTCTAATCATTCGATGTAACTCCTTGTGATGAACGCGCGAACCGGTTGATATACCGGTTCGCGGGTCGCTTGAACAAGGCCGTGCTAAATATGTCAGCCCATCAATACCTGCTTGCCAATCGTGCCTGGCTACTTCTTACGCCACTCGGCCATCTTGCGCTTGAGGTCGATGCCGTTATCTTCGAGCATCTTCTTCAATACAGCCAAGAGTCGCCAGCCATCGCCATTGCGGTACATCTTAGCCTTGGTGGTGATGAACGCCAACGACTGGTATTTGTCCAGACGCTTGCCGGCATCATCATATGCCACGCAGCCGTGGAAGCGAATGAGGTTCTGCATCGTGAAGAAGGCTCCTGAACCCTTGTAGGCATCAATCCACGAACTGCACTGTGGGGTCTGCCAGTGCATCTTGAGGCGCAAAGAATTGAACTCAGCCACAGCCTCATAGAGTTTTGCAGCATTCTTCGCACGGCGGATAGCGTACATAGCACTCTCCAACGGGCGATATAGTTTACTATAGAGGTCAGATACGAAGATGTTCTTGCCGGCGATACGCTTATAAGGGACACCCTTGCACTTGCGTACCTTAATCATATCGACACGCTTCTTGAGGAGTCCGATATACTCGCTTGCCATCTTGGTCGCTACCTCGGCATTGAACCAGCGGTTGCGGTCTGTGAAGTTCTCAGGATCTCGGTGCTCCATCTTCATCTGTGCGTAGAGCTCGTCGAGGAGCATCTTCCACTGATACTCGTAGCCCATACGGTGAATCATAGCGGTAACACCCATAGGCTGCTTGGTGCGATAGTCAAGGGCGGTCATCATATGGAACATCTGTGCCATCACCCAACGGCGGAACAGACGAGGATTAGGTACCGTGCCCTGCTTGATGATAAGCTCGAAGAGCGGGTCGTTATCATCGAGGACAACCAACTTGCCGTCCTTGTTTGATGCTACGCACTCACCGCCATTGGCACCCTGCATAGCAAAGAGGTGGCTTACGTCTACGCCTGCATCTCGCAACGCCTCGATGCGCTCCTTGGCTGTCTTGGGTAGTTTCTTGGCAGGCTTAACCTCCTTGCCAACGACCTCAGCATACACAACACCGATACCGGCATCTTTACCAATCACCGTAGCAACCGTAGTAATAGTCTTGTCTGCGATTGCCAACTCTGCACCACACTCGGGGCAGAGAACTTTTGTCTCATTCTTTTTGCTCATAATTTATTTGTTGTTTGTGGGATTATTTCCCGGGTGAATCCATTGTTTGAGAATCACGAGGTCTTTGTCCTCCTTGCTTTGCCAGAACCATTTGCCCATACGCTCTTCGTTCCACTCCATTCCGAGAAGCACTTGGCAGAGGATGTAGAGCTCAAGTTCTATTTGTGCGGGGTCTCGGCGCTTGCCATAGAGCATATCCTCGTCCGAGAGTTCTCGCTCGGGCAATGCTCGGAAGTATTGGCGTGACTTGCTCTCACTACGCTCCGAGGGCACAGAGTGCTTGTAGAAGGTGTAGAGGCGTTCCACGGTGTAAAGAAAGTCATCAAGCGTTGCTAACGACATTCCCAACTCGCCCTCGTACTCTCCGTTAGTGATAATCTTCTTGCCGTCAATCGTAAGGTTTCTCCTTTCGAGGTCAACCCTGAATTTTGCTCCGTCCTTAACGGCTTGGACGGACTCGTGGTAGATGTTATTCATTTGCTTACTTGTTTTCGTGTTTAGCACTCTGAGCCTATGACGCATCGCTTTATAGGTCTGATAAATACAGTGGATTCTCGATCCTGAGACCTGACAATCTGCGGGTGTCAGGATCGAAGTAAGAGACTGTATTGTTAAACGAGGCTCCTTGTGCAGTTT
>JAZRFA010000015.1:0-3104 GCA_045661085.1 Bacteroidaceae bacterium | reverse complement strand
TGTAAAGACCTACAAGTGCACCAATCCATCCATGACAATGAATAATTTCAGGATACCACGATTGCTTCTTTACGGTCTCAAGAACGCTACGAGCAAAGAAGATGGTGCGCTCATCATTATCAGGATACTCATTCCCGTTTTCATCACGCGTATTCAAGTGATTGCGGAAATAATCATCATTGAGTATAAAGAAAACCTGAGTGCGCAGAGCAGGCATAGAAGCAACCTTGATAATCAAAGGATGATCAGTATCATCTACGACAATATTCATACCTGTCAGTCGTATCACTTCGTGCAACTGATTACGACGTTCGTTGATGTTACCCCACTTGGGCATAAAGGTTCTTATTTCGTGCCCTTTATCTTGGATTCCTTTCAACAAACCTCTACAGTTGTCGGCCATCACACTACTCTCCATGAACGGAGTAATCTCTTGGGTAATAAATAGGATTCTGTTTGCTTTCATCACTTTCTTTTAGGTTCTTTGTTTCGTTATATGGCAGTCAAAGAGACCGCTCTCTGCGAAATTGCGTGCAAAGGTACGAAAAAAAAGTGGCATTTGGGCAATTTGTGCTGACGTTTTTAGTCTTTAACTTTGTTAAGAGTTATGAATGGGATGATTAGATATATCGAAAAACTTTTCTCATCGCGATGGAAAATGATTTTCACCGCGATGAAAAATAATTGTCATCGCGATGGAAAATGGTTCTCATCGCGGTGACAAAAATGTTGCGTGAAGGCTTGGAGAAATTTCTAGCCGTTCTTGCGCTCCAGCTCCTGAAGGTTCTCCATCTTCTTGGTTTCGAGGAATTCGTACACGCCGCACAGGTGCTCGCGCACCTTCTGGTGGCCAAACTCGTAGACCTTGGTCACCAGGCCGTCGAGGAAGTCACGGTCGTGGCTCACGAGGATGAGCGTGCCGTCATAGTCCTGCAGGGCCTGCTTGAGCACATCCTTGGTCTTGAGGTCGAGGTGGTTGGTGGGCTCGTCGAGGATGAGCAGGTTCACCGGTTCGAGCAGTAGCTTGAGTAGGGCCAGGCGGGTGCGCTCACCGCCGGAGAGTACCTTCACCTTCTTCATCGACTCTTCGGGGCCGCCAAACATGAAGGCACCCAGGAGGTCGCGTATCTTGTTGCGTATCTCGCCTTTGGCTACATCGTCGATGGTTTGGAATACGGTGAGCTCCTCATCTAAGAGTGATGCCTGATTCTGGGCAAAGTAGCCTATCTGCACGTTGTGCCCGAGGGTGATGGTGCCGTCGTAGGGTATCTCGCCCATGATGCTCTTTACCATCGTGCTCTTGCCCTCACCGTTGCGGCCCACGAAGGCTATCTTGTCGCCACGCTCGACCATGAAGGTGGCATCCTTGTAGATGAGGCGGTCGTAGCTCTTGCCCACGCCATCGGCAATCACGGGGTAGTTTCCGCTGCGGGGTGAGGGTGGGAACTTGAGGCGCAGGCGTGAGGTGTCCTCCTCGTCTACCTCGATGAGTTCGAGCTTCTCGAGCATCTTCACGCGGCTCTGCACCTGGAAGGTCTTCGAGTAGGTACCCTTGAAACGCTCGATGAAGTCCTTGGTCTCCTGTATCATCTTCTGCTGCTCCTCATACTGCTTCTGTTGTTGCTCGCGACGCTCCTTGCGCAGCTCGAGATAGTGGCTATATGAGGCCTTGTAGTCGTAGATACGTCCCATGGTGACCTCGATGGTGCGGGTGGTGATAGAGTCCACAAACTTGCGGTCGTGGCTGATCACGACGACGGCCTTCGATGAGGTCTTGATGAACTCCTCGAGCCACTGTATGCTCTCGATGTCGAGGTGGTTGGTAGGCTCGTCGAGCAGCAGCACGTCGGGGTCTTTGAGCAATAGTTTGGCAAGTTCAATACGCATACGCCATCCGCCCGAAAACTCCGAGGTGGGCTTGTTGAAGTCGCTGCGCTCGAAGCCGAGGCCCAGGAGTGTCTTCTCCACATCCTCCTCGAAGTGGGTCATATCGATGGCATAGAACTTCTCGCTTAACGCAGCCACCTCCTCGATAAGTGCCATATACTCATCGCTCTCATAATCGGTGCGTGTGGCGAGCTCATTGTTTATGCGCTCAATCTCAGCCTCCGCCTCGTGCAGATGGGCAAAGGCCTGTGAGGTCTCCTCAAACACCGTGCGTCCATCCTCGGTCATGAGGTGCTGGGGAAGGTAGGCGATGACGCAATCCTTCGGCGCTGATACCTTGCCTCGGGTGGGCTGGCGCACACCGGCGAGAATCTTCAATAGGGTGCTCTTGCCGGCTCCGTTCTTACCCATCAGGGCAATGCGGTCCTTTTCGTTGATCTGAAACGATATGTCTTTAAACAATGTGGTGCCGCCAAACTCTACGGCCAATCCGTCTACTGAAATCATTTTGAGTTATGAGTTGTGAGTTATGAGTTATGAGTTTTTTAGTTTATAAAGATCCACAAGCCTCCCTGATGGCCCATAGTGTTTTTCATGTACTAACAGTCATCTCGGGAAGGGCATTGTGGACTTGGGGTATACCACTCCGTGAGCGTGGCTTCGGGGTAGTAGTGGTGTAGTATCTCTTTGTAGTTATATCCTTTGGCTCCCATCACGGCGGCTCCTATCTGGCACAAGCCTACGCCATGTCCCCAGCCCGAGCCGTGGAGGATGAAAACCGGGGACCCACCCCTTCCCTCCCTGTGAGGGAGGGGGTGCTGGCATCTCGAAGCCTCAAGTCCTCCCTCGCAGGGAGGATTTAGGTGGCTCTGTTCTTTTTTCTCCACCTCAAATGCACTGCTGTAGAGGTGTGTCTCTGACAGGGTGCGGCGTATCTCCAACTCTTTGCCGATGACGCGTGTGTCCTTGGTTCCTACGATCTGTAGGCGTACAATGCGTCCCGAGGGGCCTCTTTCGATAGGGGTGAGGTCGATGATGTCGCCATAGTCAAATCCGCTGCGGCGACGTACGAGTTCCGACAGTTCAGCTTGGGTGTACTCCACTGTCCATCGGTAAAAGTCGGTGTGCTGGTCATAGTGGTTCAGCACTTCGGAGAGTATCTTGGGGTCGTCGGTGTTGCAGAAGGGGTCGTCCACCACGCTGAGGTAGGGGTGAGG
>JAZRFA010000014.1:0-12114 GCA_045661085.1 Bacteroidaceae bacterium | reverse complement strand
TCTGAGGGAGTTAAGGGTGATGATTTTTTTAAGGAGTTAGAGGGAGATAAAGGCCGATAGTCTCATCGCGCGTAAAAACTATAGGCTTATAACTCCCTCTAACTCCATTTCATAACTCCTTCTATCTCCTAAAAAACATCTCCCTATTAAACCAGCTTCACCTTGCTTTTGTTCTGCTCCTTCTCGCAATAGTGGCATTTGAGTGTGCCAGCCTCCTTGTCCACCACGTGGAAGTAGGTGCTCATGGGCTCGTTGTTGGTGATGCACTTGGGGTTGCTGCAGCGTACGATGCCGTGCAGCTCATCGGGTGTGGTGACCTCCTTCTTCTCCACCACGTCGAAGTTGCGGATGATGTTGAGCACCACGTTGGGGGCTACCACCGAGAGGCGGCTGATCTCTTCGTCGGAGAAGAACTTGTCGGCAACCTTGATGACGCCCTTCTTGCCGATCTTCTTGCTGTTGAGGTTGTATCCGATGGTGACACTTGAACTCAGTTTTTCGAGTTCGAGCAGTTGTGCGATAGTAAATACCAATTCCGAAGGTATATGATCGATTACCGTACCATTCTCTAAAGCGGCAACGAGTAGTTCTGTTTTCTTGTTGTTCATAATTGACGGGCAATTAAATTTCAAATTTCAATTGTCGATTCTCCATTAGATTTCCATTCCGAGGCAATCGCAGATGAGCGCTTCTCTAATGTAGAGTCCGTTCTTGGCCTGCTGGAAATAGTATGCCTTGGGGCTTTCGTCCACATCGGTGGCAATCTCGTTCACACGGGGTAGCGGGTGCAGGATGCGCAGGTTGTCGCGCGTACCTTTGAGCATGTCGGCCTTGAGGATATATACGTCCTTCACACGCTCATACTCCATGAGATCGGTGAATCGCTCGCGCTGTACGCGGGTCATGTAGAGGATGTCGGCATCGGCGATGGTCTCTTCGGTGAAGTCGGTGTGCTCCACATAGTTGATGCCGTGTTCCTTGCAGTAGAGCTTGTACTCGTTGGGCATAGCCAGCTCCTTAGGCGCGATGAAGTGGAACTGCGGGTTGAAGTGGCGCATGGCCATCAGGAGCGAGTGTACCGTACGGCCGTACTTGAGGTCGCCCACGAGGTAGATGTTGAGGTTCTCCAAGGTGCCTTGAGTCTTGTAGATGGAGTAGAGGTCGAGCATCGTCTGCGAAGGGTGCTGGTTGGCACCGTCACCTGCATTGATGATGGGCACGGGCGACACCTCGCTGGCATAGCGCGCTGCTCCTTCGAGGTGGTGGCGCATTACGATGAGGTCGGCATAGTTTCCCACCATCATGATGGTGTCCTTCAGGCTCTCTCCCTTCGATGAACTTGATGTGGCGGCATCGCTGAATCCGATGACACGACCGCCAAGGCGGTTCACGGCAGTCTCAAATGAGAGTCGTGTGCGTGTCGATGGTTCGAAGAATAGGGTGGCGATGACCTTCCCGTCCAGTGTCTTGCGGTTAGGGTTCTCTTCAAATCGGGCAGCCGCTTCGAGCAAGCTCATGATTTTCTCTTTGCTCAGGTCGGCAATGGTTACGAAGCTCTTTGTCATGATACGTATATCTTTAGTTGTTGTATACTCTTGGGCGTGTAGCAGTGCGACCGCATATCTCGTATCGCTCTTTGCAAAATTAGTTAAAGGTGAAAAAATAAGCAAATCTATTCTGCATTTTTTTAGATAAGCCATTAGCGAGATATTAAAAACAGAGTAATGTTTGGTCGTAAGGATTATTTGCGTTACATTTGCGAGACTGTTGTTTTATCTATGGACTATACACAAACCTCCAATACCTCTTGGCTTGTGCGCTTCACCCAATGGCGCGAGCAGCACATCAGCGCCAAGACCTTTACGCTTGTCCTTGCTGTTCTCGTGGGGCTCTGCTCTGCTTTTGCTGCATTGACACTGAAGAACCTCATTCATTTCATCCAGCATTTTCTTACGGAGAATTTTCATACGAATGAGGCCAACTACCTCTACCTTATCTATCCGGTAGTGGGTATCTTCCTTGCAGGTCTGTTCATTCGCTATATTGTGCGCGACGACATTGGACATGGTGTGACCAAAATTCTCTATGCCATTTCCCGCAAGCAGGCTCGAATACGCACTCACAATATGTACTCTTCGGTTGTGGCGAGCTCCATCACCATCGGTTTTGGTGGTTCGGTGGGTGCCGAGGCTCCCATCGTGCTCACGGGTTCGGCCATCGGCTCCAATTTGGGCCGTCTGTTCCGTGTCGATGCCCGCACGATGATGCTCCTCGTTGGGTGTGGTGCTGCCGGTGCCGTATCGGGTATCTTCAAGGCTCCCATTGCGGGATTGGTGTTTACCATTGAGGTGTTGCTTATCGACCTCACGATGTCGTCGCTTATGCCTCTGCTCATCTCTAGTGTCACGGCCGCTACGGTGTCATACATCGCTACAGGAACCGACTCGATGTTCCATTTCACTATGGCCAACTCGTTTACGATGCAGCGCATTCCCTATGTGATTCTTCTGGGTATCGTGTGTGGTTTTGTGTCGCTCTACTTCTCCGAGACGATGAACAAGCTTGAGGACTTCTTCCGTCGTTACAAGAATCCCTACGTGAAGTTTGTCATTGGTGGCATTGCGCTCAGCTTGCTCATCTTCCTCTTCCCTTCGCTCTATGGTGAGGGTTACGAGACCATCGAGTTGTTGCTCAATGGCAGCACCGATGTCGAGTGGGGCGCAGCGATGGACAACTCCTTCTTCTATGGCCATTCGCGTATGCTGCTTGTATACCTTGCTCTTGTAGTGCTCTTCAAGGTGTTTGCCACCACGGCAACCAATGCTGGTGGCGGATGTGGTGGTATCTTCGCGCCCAGCCTCTTCTTGGGATGCATCTCTGGCTTCGTGTTCTCGCATTCTCTCAATACGATGGGCATCAGCGTATATCTGCCCGAGAATAATTTTGCCCTCTTCGGTATGGCTGGCCTCATGAGCGGTGTCATGCACGCCCCGCTCACGGGTATCTTTCTCATCGCCGAACTTACGGGAGGTTACGATCTCTTCCTGCCATTGATGATTACGTCGGCTTTCTCGTACCTGACCATACGCGTGTTCCAGACACACAGCATCTACTCCATGCGTCTGGCCAAGAAGGGCGAACTGCTCACGCATCATAAGGACCAGTCAATCCTCACGCTCATGCGCACAGAGAATGTCATCGAGAAGGACTTCAAGGCCACTACTGCCGATATGGAGTTGGGGCGCTTCACTACGGTTATCTCCGACTCGCGCCGTAACCTCTTCCCCGTGCTCAACAAGGACAACCGCCTCGTGGGCATCGTGCAATTGGATGATGTGCGTCACTATATGTTCCGCAGTGAGCTCTATCGTCGCTACACGATGGATAAGTTTATGCGTGAGCCGGCAGCCCGCATCTCGGTTACCGACGCCATGGATGTAGTGATGCGTAAGTTCGATGAGACCCGCGCCTGGAACCTCCCTGTCGAGGATGAGGATGGTCGCTACCTCGGCTTCGTGTCCCGCTCAAAGATATTCAACGAATACCGCAAGATTATGCTCGACTATTCGGACGAATAAAAGAGACCCTTCAACTCTAAACATTACACTCTAAACTCTACACGCTAAAAACGATATGAATTTCTTAGAACTATCAAAAGCCCGCTATTCGGTACGTTCCTATCAGCAACGTGCCATTGAGACCGAAAAGTTGCAATATGTGATGGAGTGCACACGTTTGGCTCCGTCGGCAGTGAACCTCCAACCTTGGAAGTTCTTCGTGGTGTCAAAGCCCGAAGATTGCGCCAAGATACGCCAGTGCTACCATCGCGACTGGTTTAACGAGGCACCTATGTATATTATCGCTTGCTCCAACCACGATGAGTCATGGAAACGTCGCCGCTCCGAGCCCAAGGATCATGCCGATATCGACATCAGCATTGCCGTAGAGCATCTCTGCCTCGCAGCTGCCGAGCAGGGCTTGGGTACTTGCTGGGTGTGCAACTTCGATGTCACCCTCTGCCGCGAACTCTTTGGCATTGCCGAACCCCTCGAACCCGTAGTGCTCATCCCCATAGGTTATCCCACAGTCAATGAGCCTGGTGAGAAGAACCGTAAGTCGATGGATGAGGTTTTTGTAAATTTATAATCCGTGAGTATATGAGAAATAAAAATGTTTTATTGGTAATTGTTATCGCTTTGAGCTTTGCCTTCTATTCATGTGCTCCAGATTCAATCTATAGTTATCCTCCCGAATATGAAAAGCCGCTAAGATTCACTTTGGATAATCCCAAGACTATAACTTTGAAGAATCAGAGCAATGTGAAAACCATCAGGTCGTGCAGTAGGGGAGATATGGTGACCGTATTTCTTCCCGTGACCTATACCGGCTCGTACATTACTTCTGCAACTTATTATTGGACAGTAAAGGGTGCTGATGGCAGTACGATTGATGCGAAGACTTACGAGCAAATAGCCCCTCACGAACAGACTGTTCCTCCGATGTGGTCGTTTGCTGCACCTGATTCGTTGGGAATCTATAAGGTGCATTTCAGGGCAAAGTATGAGGCCTCGGCACAGTTTGAAAATGGTTCTCCTTACAGTGGCTATCCCACAAGCTCGAACTATGAAGGAGCCAGTACGATAAGTTCGGAGTTGAAGGTGTATTAATGTAATTAAGGAGGGTGCGTCAAATGTGACACACCCCCTTTTTTTGTTCAGTATACACGAAACGTTGTGTATAATTACAAGAGAATATATACTTCTTGAATTCCTAATTTCTGTCTAAAAACAAGTTTATCGTCATCGGCTCATCTCCCAAGCATACTTGTAGCGTTTGTAGCTGCCCATGTTGATTATTGTAGCGTAGTTCATAGGTAGCGTTCTTGGGTAAGAGTATCGTGAAGTAGTCGTTCATGTCGCGTAACGGACCAGCAGTGAGTCCCCCTCCCATCTGTTCTTTATCGCAAAAGATGTCGACCCCCATCACAACGCGGTCGGCCGAGTGTAGCGTCGTGCTCGGAGTCTTGTATCCGGCTATGCGTAGGTAGGTATGGGTGTCGGCCTCGAGGCGTTTATTATGCAGCTTCTGAGCAAGGTCAATGTAGTGCTGTGTCACGTTTTCAGCCCCTATGTGTTGGGGCAAGTTGTTCACTTGTGTAGAGTCATCGCCACACCATACCATTGGGAACCAGTCGGGAGCGTTGCCAAAACGTGTGGCATAGATGGCATAGTGTCGGTCTTTGGGGTCAGCCTTGGCAGCATCTGGCATAAACCACAGATGATCGAGCTGCGAGGGAAGGTAGTATTCCGTTACCCTCCACTGACCGTCGACCCACACCTCGGTCCAACTATGGTTCCCTCTGTTGTCGTGCCACGATGCTGTCCCCACAAATCGTGCGGGGATGCCCACGGCGCGGTAGGCATCAACGAGTAGTATTGCCAGTCCCGTACACGAGGCCATACCTTGGCGCATAGATTCTCGGGGACTCTGGTTTGTCTTCTCACGTCGTGTGTCATAGTTCACTCCCGTCAGTTGGGGGATGACCCTTCCTACTGCCGTTACAGCCTCCATCATAGTGCTGCAGGTGTCCACCACGGGAGCAAACAACTCGTGCAATTCCTTGCGCCAAGCATCGCGCACCTCGTCCACCACGTAGTAGGGAAGCACATCGGTGAGGTACACCTCGCGAGGCAACTTCTGGGTCCACTCGTAGGTGGCCTTTGCTCGTTGTGCATAGCGCACGTTCTCTTCCAGCAATCCTAATGGCATCGTATCTCTATCCTCGGGGAGCATATATGCAATGAGATACTTCATATCGTCTTGCCATTCCTTGGGGGTTCGTGCAATCAAGGTCTTCAGACTATCGGGGCGTGCCGAATTCGCTATGACCTCGTCCAACAGCGCTCGGTATTCGTTCTCAGTGGCATCATCGGCATTTCTCAGTACACAAATGGTGGTGATGGCCGCTATGGCCATGGTGACTGCTATGAGCCGTAGGCGTAATGATTTCATATTTGTATTTTGTTTAGGAACTTAGGAGTGTAGACAAATGTGCCGTATTCAGAATTTAATTCATAATTTCCATAATAGCTCTTATTTCTTTCACATCGATGCTGCGCAATGCATATTCATCCACGGCATTGCAACCTCCCATCGAAATACGTGGATTACGATAGTTCATGGTACTAGGAACCATACGTTTGGCACTGAAGTGTAAGGCATCCACTCCAGTGGCTACTAGTAGAGCTGCATTGTCGGGATTTACTCCGCTTCCAACCATAATTTCCACCTTCCCACGTGTCAAAGCCACCGCCTGTACTATGCGTTCAATGCCGTTTACGGCTTTGTCCTCCCCTCCTGAGGTGAGGATGCGTGTACATCCTGTTTCGATGACATCCCTGATTGCTTGTTCATAGTCCACAGTCATGTCTATGGCTCGGTGGAAGGTGGTCTGCATGCCCTGTGCCTTCTCTACAAGGCTTCGTGTACGCTCGACGTCGACTCTTCCGTCCGAAGTGAGCACTCCAAATACTACACCCGTGGCACCAGCCGTGCGGGCATGCTCGATGTCGCGCATCATAAGTCGCAGTTCTTCGTCAGAATAAAGGAAGTCTCCCCCTCGTGGGCGTATCATGACGCTTACGTCCAACCCCTCGATGGAGCAGGCCTGCTCAATGGTCGCCATGGATGGGGTGATACCTCCGTCGGCGGGCGAGGCACACAGTTCCACGCGAGGCACCCCCAGCTGTGCTGCTATGCGGCAAGCCTCAATGGTGTAGACACATAGTTCACATTTCATTTCGGTCGATTTTTATGTTGGTATTCACTTTCGGTAGTAAAGGTAGCAATTATTTTGGAGAATAGAAAACCATATTGTATTTATACCGATATAAGTTCGCTAATGCTCTGTGTTTTCGTCAGTTTCTCTTCTAGTTCGAATGTTTGTCTCTCTTCTACTCTATGCTGTGTGTATATTGCTTGTCTTCAGTATCTTTTTGGATGTGATATTTATTACCTTCGTGAGGAGAAACTATTATTCTCGTGAGGGTAAACTATTCTCTTCGCAAGGATAATAGTTTCTTCTCGCGAGGGGAATATATTTTATTTAGATTATTATTTTTGTATTCCGAATAATCCGTATACAAATTTTGTTCGTTCCAATGGTGCTATACCTAATTGCTCAAAAATGCCATCATATTCTGTTGATTCAAAGAGTTGTATTACAGATTTCGCACCAAATACATTAAGACAATATTCGATAATGGCGCTGGCTACTGCATAGTATACTATACCATTATCCTTAAGTAGGGCATGAAGCTGTTCGGGAGTTGTGAATTCGATATGGTTATGCGATAAATAACGAATTGCTTCTTCTCGGCGATGTGACTTTGATTTTCTTGTCTCTCCCTCTAGTACGGCAATCCCTTCGTGCAATAAGAGAGGTGCATTGGGATAGTTTGGAATCATTACTGCATGCACTAATTCGTGAAAATGAGGCAATGAGGGAGCTATAATTGTATGTGGATTTACTAGATATCTTGCTCCAACAACTCCATTCTCTCCATTATAAATCTTTATAATCCCAATATCGCTTAAAGCCCTAGCCTCACTATCTGCACAATATATATAGGTCAGACGCTCCTTCATTGTCACCCCATAATGACTTGTAAAGGCCGCTAGATATTGTTCTGTAAGCAGTAATTGCTCCTCGGTAACAGGACGAGCTAACGTATAAAAATCTATGTGCTCTGTTGAGTAATGTTTATAGCGAGATTTAACAATGTCAAATCGATTCACTAACCGCCACCCTTGAGATGTTAATACAATATTAAGCTGATAGTCTATACCTTGTGTCGCACCTGTTCGTCGTTCTGATATATGCTCGGCGTGGATTATTAGTCTATATTGTTCATCTTCGCTAAATTGCAGGTCTGACAATGTCTGATTGAAACACCTGTAAAAATCGGGGATAAAGTTGAGCAGAAAATCTCGGCTTTCATCTAGCCATAGATGATTGGTAGGCTCACCTAACTGAGCTGCTTTGGCATAGCTTATCCAGTGTTCTACCACCTCTTCTTTGTGTGGTATGTTCAGCTTCTCAATTCGCTCACGTACAAATATCTCTTGTCCATAGCATATTGAGCAGCACAAAACTGCAATTATGGATAACCTCTTTTTCATATAGTATGATATATTGAAGCGTCTCTAAAATGTAAAAGAGAAGCAGATGGTTAAACTCAATATTTGATAGAAGGTGTAAGAAAGTTTCAACATGAAAAATCATCACTTTGTCGAATAGCTCAACTTCTAGCTATCCATAGATTCTGTAATGTCCTATTTTTATTCAGCAAGAGGGTGCTCCCAAAGGATGCACCCTCTTGCTATTATATTATAAGGGGTTTTCTATTTACTCGTTCTCAGCCAAGAACTTCTCTACTTCGAGGGCGGCCTTGCAACCGCTACCTGCAGCTACGATGGCCTGGCGGTAGCGTGGGTCGGCGACGTCACCTGCGGCAAACACGCCGGGTACATTGGTGGCAGGCGATGCGCCTTGGGTCATGATGTAGCCTGTGGCGTCAGTCTCAAGATACTCGCGGAAGATTTCTGAATTAGGGTTGTGACCAATGGCAAGGAAGAGACCATCGATGGCAATGTCGTAGTGCTGCTCGTCGGCTTCGCCCTTACGCTTTACTACGTGTGCGCCCTCTACGCCATTCTCGCCGAAGAGGCCAGTGACGTTGTGATCGAAGAGTACTTCGATCTTGGGGTTCTGCATCACGCGGTCTTGCATGATTTGGCTAGCGCGGAGGTGATTCTTACGCACGATGAGGTATACCTTGCTTGCCAAGCCTGAGAGGTAGTTGGCCTCTTCGCAAGCGGCGTCGCCACCACCTACTACAGCTACCACCTTCTTGCGGTAGAAGAATCCGTCGCAGGTGGCACATGCGCTCACGCCCATACCGGCATACTTCTTCTCGTCCTCAAGGCCGAGATACTTGGCCGATGCGCCTGTGGCGATGATTACGGTTTCGGCTTCAATCTCTGTGCCATCGTCTACGGTCACCTTGAAGGGACGTTGTGAGAGGTCGGCCTTGGTGATGATGCCACTACGGAGGCTGGCACCGAAACGCTCGGCTTGGAGACGGAGGTCGTCCATCATCTCTGAGCCGCTGATGCCGTTGGGGTAGCCAGGGAAGTTTTCAATATCTGTTGTGATGGTGAGCTGTCCGCCAGGTTGCAATCCTTCGTAGAGGATGGTGGGGATGTTTGCTCTACCTGTGTAGATGGCCGCGGTGTATCCTGCAGGGCCTGAGCCTATGATGAGGCATTTGGTTTTTTCCATTGTTTCTTATGTTGTTTAGTTATTATTGTTGCTTATCAAGGGTCATAAAGCTATTAAGTACCATTAAAGCTGCGATGCCCGAGTTCTCCTCCTAGAGGGGGAGTTAGAGGGGGGCTCCTTATCTCATATCAATAACCTCATCAACTGGATGATTCTCAGGCTGATAGATGAAGGTGCTCTTGGGGAAAGTCAGCCCATTGCGCATTGAGCGCACCTCTATCTTGTAGGGGTGTCCGTCGGGGGCAACGAGTTCGAGCAATGAGAGCATTCCATCACTTGTGATGTAGATGTTGAGGCTATTAATCTCTTGGCGTTCGTTATTGGCTTTGAGTGTGACCATGTGCGTGAGGTTGCCGCCGATGCTCTTCTCACCCCCATCCATTACGGTGAAGTTTTCTTTGTAGTTGTTCAACAGTAGATAGGGATTTATGCTTTGTTGGTCCTCTATGGTCGGATTACCTATGTACAGTTCATTGTAGTCGTCTCCTATTTGCAGGGTCCATTGCGTGGTACCGTCGTACCATATCTTCATCTCATCGGTGTCGTAGGCAAACTTCTCTCCGTCCATAAGCAATTTGCCGCTGATGCGTACACCCTCTTCCTTGATGCGGAAACTAATCTCCGTACCCTTGTTTCTCAGTTTCTCGGCGGCCTTGCTGAGCCATACCTCTGCTACACCTTGTGCTGATACGGGACGTGCGGCAAACAGTATCACTAGGAATGCAATGATCCCGATTACTGCTTGCTTTCTCGAGTGTGTGTTTATGGATGTATGCATATTGTCAATCATTATGGGTTCTATGAATATAGACGACTCAAAGCATAAAATGTTTAACGCCTTATCGGATAAATAGCAACTCGCGATACTTGGGCAAGGGCCACAAACTATCGTCTACCACCTCTTCGAGGTCATCGATATAGGAGCGCAACTCTTCGAGCTTGGGCGCTACGGTGTCGTGGTACGCTATGGCCTTTTCGTATTGTCCGCAGGTGCGGTTGGCTACCTTGCGGCACTCGATCATCTCGGCAACACCACTCTCAATCTTGTGCACGAGGCCAGCGATTCGGCGGATGAGGTTGATGTTCGATGCCGAGAGGGCTTCTCCTTCAGCACCGAGAATCTCCTTCATCTTATATACATTATCTACGAGCTGGCTCTGATACTTGGTGGCCACGGGGATGATGTGGTTGAGTGCCATATCACCGAAGATGCGTGCCTCGATCTGTATCTTCTTGGTGTAGATCTCCCACTTGATCTCGTTGCGTGCCTCCAACTCGGCGCGGCTCATGATGTTGAGGCTCTCAAACATCTGTACGCTGGTATTGTTGGCATAGGCCTTGAAGATGTCGGGTGCAGAGGTCTCGCAATCGAGTCCGCGGCGTGCGGCTTCGGCTTTCCACTCATCGCTATAGCCATTACCGTCGAAGCGGATGGGTTTGCAGTAGGTGATAAGTTTCTGGATTTCTTTGATGAGTGCCTCACGCTTGTCCATGCCGCCATCGATGAGGGCATCCACGTTCTTCTTGAACTCCACGAGTTGCTCGGCCACGGCACCATTGAGGGCAATCATCGCGCAGGCGCAGTTGGCCTCGGAGCCTACGGCACGGAACTCGAAGCGGTTACCCGTGAAGGCGAAGGGTGAGGTACGGTTGCGGTCGGTATTGTCGATGAGTAGCTCGGGTATCTGCGGCATCTCGAGAATCCTCTTACCCGTCTTACCGGCAATCTTGAAGAGCTCCTCGCTCGATGAGTTCTCCAGTGCATCGAAGAGTTCGGTGAGCTGTTGTCCCAAGAAAGTGGATATGATGGCAGGAGGTGCCTCATGTCCACCGAGGCGATGCGTGTTCGTAGCGCTCATGATAGAGGCCTTCAGCAATCCATTGTGGCGGTACACGGCGGCCAGAGTGTTCACCACGAAGGTGATGAACATGAGATTGTCCTCGGTGGTCTTACCAGGCGACATTAGGCGATGTCCACGGTCAGAACCGAGGCTCCAGTTGTTGTGCTTGCCCGAACCGTTGATGCCGGCAAAGGGTTTCTCATGCAATAAGCAACGGAAGCCGTGCTTGCGGGCAATTTTCTTCATGAGGATCATCACCAGCATGTTGTGGTCGCAGGCGATGTTGGTTTCTTCATATATGGGGGCCAACTCAAATTGGTTGGGCGCGGCCTCGTTGTGGCGTGTCTTGGCAGGGATTCCGAGCTTGAGCGACTCAATCTCGAGCTCCTTCATGAAGGCTGCCACGCGCTCGGGGATAGCGCCGAAGTAGTGGTCCTCGAGTTGCTGGTCCTTGGCTGAGCCGTGCCCCATGAGTGTGCGTCCCGACATGAGGAGATCGGGGCGAGCGGCATAAAGCCCTTCGTCGACCAGGAAATACTCCTGCTCCCAACCGAGGAATGAGGTCACGCGTTTCACCTCGGGGTCGAAATAGTGGCACACCTCTGTGGCTGCCTTGTCCACGGCGTGCAGTGCCTTGAGCAGGGGAGCCTTGTAGTCAAGTGCCTCTCCCGTATAAGAGAGAAATACGGTGGGCACACAGAGCGTGTCGTCCATTACGAAGGCGGGCGATGTGGGATCCCAAGCCGAGTAACCGCGTGCCTCGAAGGTGGCGCGGATGCCACCATTGGGGAACGATGAGGCATCGCCCTCCTGTTGCACGAGCAACTTGCCGTCAAACACCTCTATCATGCCTCCCTTGCCATCGTGCTCCACGAAGGCATCGTGCTTCTCGGCTGTCGTATCGGTGAGTGGGTGGAACCAGTGCGTGTA
>JAZRFA010000013.1:0-43658 GCA_045661085.1 Bacteroidaceae bacterium | reverse complement strand
ACCGACGTGCTCTACTTCGTCATCGACGAGAAGATGAACAGCGTAGACCTCACCGACAAGGGTATCGAGCTCATCACCGGTAATGCGGCTGACCCCACCCTCTTCGTATTGCCCGACATTGCATCAGAGATGTCGGCTCTTGAGGGTAGCGGACTCGAAGGCGAGGAGCTGCTGCAGAAGAAGGACGAACTCTTCACCAACTATGCCATCAAGAGTGAGCGCGTACACACCATCAACCAGCTGCTCAAGGCCTACACCATGTTCGAGAAGAACACCGAGTATATCGTGACCGAAGCGGGCGAGGTGAAAATCGTCGACGAGCAGACCGGACGTATCATGGAGGGTCGCCGCTACAGCGACGGCTTGCACCAGGCCATCGAGGCCAAGGAGCGCGTAAAGGTGGAGGCAGCATCGCAGACCTTCGCAACCATCACCCTGCAGAACTACTTCCGCATGTATCACAAGCTGTCGGGTATGACCGGTACGGCCGAGACCGAGGCAGGCGAGTTGTGGGATATCTACAAGCTCGATGTGGTGGTGATCCCCACCAACCGCCCCATCGCACGTAACGACATGAACGACCGCATCTACAAGACCCAGCGTGAGAAGTACAATGCTGTAATCGCTGAGGTAGAGAAGATGGTGGCCGAGGGACGCCCCGTACTCGTGGGTACCACATCAGTTGAAATCAGTGAGTTGCTTAGCCGTATGCTCACTATGCGAAAGATAGAACATAACGTATTGAATGCTAAGCTTCACCAGAAAGAGGCCGACATCGTGGCCAAAGCTGGTCTCAAGGGTACCGTAACCATTGCCACCAACATGGCGGGTCGTGGAACCGACATCAAGCTATCTGACGAGGTGAAAGCTGCTGGTGGTCTTGCCATCATCGGCACTGAGCGCCACGAGAGCCGTCGTGTAGACCGCCAGCTACGTGGTCGTGCCGGCCGTCAGGGCGACCCGGGTTCATCAGTATTCTTCGTATCATTGGAAGACAACCTCATGCGCCTCTTCGCTGCCGATCGCATCTCTAACGTGATGGATAAGCTTGGTTTCCAGGAGGGCGAGATGTTGGAGCACAAGATGATTTCCAAGAGTATCGAGAACGCCCAGAAGAAGGTCGAGGAGAACCACTTCGGCACCCGGAAGCACCTGCTTGAATATGACGACGTGATGAACAAGCAGCGTACCGTCATCTACACCAAGCGCCGCCACGCCCTCATGGGTGAGCGCATCGGCATGGACCTCGCCAACATGATATGGGACCGCTGCGAGCGCATCATCGACTTAGGCGACTACGAAGGCATCCGCATGGAGCTCTTCCGCGTACTTGCCCTCGAGTGCCCCTTCACCGAGCAGGAGTATGAGAACAGCAAGAAGCGTGGCGAACTCGTGGAACGCACCTTCAATGCAGCCATGGCAGGCTTCAAGGCCAAGATGGACCGCCTGGCACAAATCGCCAACCCTGTCATCCGCCAGGTGTACGAGAACCAGGGCAACCGCTACGAGAACATCCTCGTGCCCATCACCGATGGCAAGCGCGTATACCAGATACCCGTCAACCTCAAGGCAGCCTACGATACCGAGTGCAAGGAGGTAGTGAAAGCCTTCGAGAAGGCCATCATGCTGCACGTCATCGACGAGGCCTGGAAGGAGAACCTCCGCGAGCTCGACGAACTGAAACACTCGGTGCGCAATGCCAGCTACGAGCAGAAGGATCCGCTCTTGATCTACAAGCTCGAGTCGGTGAACCTCTTCGACAACATGGTCAACAAGATCAACGACAAGACCCTCTCGATCCTCATGCGCGGACAGATCCCCATGCGCGAGCCGGAACAGGTACGAGAGGCTCCCGTAGAGACTCGTGCTCAGCGTCGCCAACAATATCAGGAGAACAAAACTGATCTCACCGACCGCAACCAGCAGGCTGCAGCACAAAACGACACTCGCACACAGCGTCGAGAGCCCATCCGCGCTGAGCATACCGTAGGACGTAACGACCCCTGCCCTTGCGGTAGCGGCAAAAAATTCAAGAACTGCCACGGCCGTGGATTATAAACATTTCAAAATCCTCAGGCTCTCCAGCACTTCTAGAGAGCCTGGGTTATCTACCCCCACCCCAAATCCCTTTTCTTCACGGAAGGGCTGGGGGTGGGTGTTCATTTTCACTCTACTCCTCACCTCCTGTAGTGAGGTACTATACATTAGCATCGAGCAGATGCTACCACCTGAGGTGACTCACAAGCAAACGATAAGCAGTGTAGGAGTAGTAAACAACTTCAGCAGAAACAACGTCGTCGTGGTCAATGATGAAGCCATTATCATCCCCTGCAATGCCGACACGATAAAGGAGCAAGTTGCCTTCGCATTTGCCGATGCCGGATTTATAGACCGCGTAGTGATACTTGACTCATTGCTTTACCATCCTGATAGCACCACATCACATCTTCTCCTACAGAATGAAGTCAATGAATTGTGCCAGAAGCTCGAGGTAGAGATGATTTACTCTATCGACTATGCCTGCATCACCTTCAATCCTGCATCACAATTCGTAGCACGCCCTCTGAATGCCTATCTCTGCGCACACGTCTATACCCCCGACAACGATACCAGTATGGGAATGAGCATACTCGACAAAGAGACACTCGAATATTGGATAAACAGTACTGAAGAGATAAGTCACCTTTTAGCACAGATTCCCAAACAACTATCCGTAGCAGCAACCAAGTCTCACATCCCCACATGGAAGGAACGCGAACGTGTATTCTACCATGACTGTCTATGCTACGAACTACGCGAAGCAAAAGTACACGTACGAGAGAACAATTGGGAAGCAGCTGCCGACCAATGGCGCGTGCTTTTAAAGAGCAAATGGCGTCCCTACCGTTTTATGGGCCATTACAACCTTGCTCTCTATTACGAGATAAGCGATAACATAGACCAAGCTATCACCCACCTCGACCTTGCCGAGGAGATTGCGATGACACAAGCTATCGACAGTTCATTAGTTGAGGAATACCGGGAAGTACTACAAAACCGTAAAAAAGAGCTCGAACAGCTCAAGCAATACCATCAAAATACACGTAAATAAAAAAAATCCAATCCCTACACCTTCGAAGACAAACGAAAGAAATCTGCACCTTCTCGCAAAATAATCAGCACGAAAGGATGATTTTCGAAAAAATATCCCTACATTTGCTTTACGAAACAACAGCAAACAATGTGCACTATGGAACTAACATCCTTATCGGCCGCTTCAATACACGAGACACTGAGTAAAATTACTGAACTATATTCTGGAGAAGAGGACCAATTGGTATCAACTGATTTTTATTTCCAGCCGCTCCGAGAAAAGGGCAAATTACTGGTGTTCAATGACGATGATGAAGAAATCTCGAATATCACCATTGACGAATGGAAAGAATACCCTGCCGACACCTTCTATGATGAAGTGACAGCACAGCTTACAGCTATCATTGAGGCCTTCAATACCGAAGGAGAATTAGAGCGCTTGGCAGTGTGGATGCCCTACTCATTTGTACTCGTCGATGAGGAGCGCGAGACCATTGCTGACCTGCTTTTGGTGGATGATGACACACTACTTGTAAAGAAAGGCCTATTGGCAGGACTCGACGAGGAACTAAACAAATTTATCGAGGACCTTATGGCTAGATAGGAAATTGTTGACTACAAGAATAAAAGAAGAGAGGACACCTTTTAGGCGTCCTCTCTTCTTTTAAGCACTCCACTTATATAGACAACATATGCAGCACGTGCATCAAGTGATTGTCGATGGGCTTATCTTTCTTGATGGCCGTATTGAAGGGTACATAAACGATTTCGTCGTTACGGATACCAATCATCACGTTACGCTGGCCATCAAGCAAGGCCTCAATACTGGCAGCACCCATACGACCAGCTATGATGCGGTCATGTGCGGTAGGACGACCGCCACGCTGTAGGTGACCGAGAATAGAAACACGTACATCGAACTGGGGGAACTCATTGTGTACGCGCTCAGCATAATGCATAGCACCGCCTAGCTCAGGGTTCTCGGAAACGAGCACAATACTACTGTTCTTGGATTTGCGCATACCATTCTGAATGAATGCAGCCAATTGGTCCTCCTGAGTGAGATGCTCGGGAATAATAGCAGCCTCAGCACCCGATGCAATGGCGCTATTAAGAGCTAGAAAACCCGCATCACGGCCCATAACCTCAACGAAGAAGATGCGCTCGTGAGAATTGGCGGTATCGCGAATCTTGTCGATAGCCTCTACGATAGTATTGAGAGCTGTATCGTAACCGAGTGTAGTGTCAGTTCCGTAGAGGTCATTATCGATTGTTGCAGGGATGCCGATACAAGGAAGATCAAACTCCTGCGCCAAAACACGAGCACCGCTGAGCGAACCGTCACCACCAATAACGATGAGAGCATCGATCTCATGATCGCAAATATTCTTCCATGCCGCAGCACGTCCTTCCTCAGTCTTGAACTCTGGGCAACGAGCAGTCTTCAAGATGGTGCCACCCTGCTGTACGATGTTACTTACGTTCTCTGTCTTAAAATCTTTGATTTCATTGGTAATAAGTCCTTTGTATCCACGATAGATACCCTTCACTTTAATTCCATTAAAAATAGCCGTACGCGTAACGGCACGGATAGCAGCATTCATTCCTGGAGCGTCACCACCCGAGGTAAGGATACCAATACAATTGATTCTTCTTGCCATAAGAAATTATTTATGATTTGTAATTTTAACGATTTTACTAACTCGGAGTACTCGACAATAACTTTCAATCCTCAATTTTCAATTCCAGTAACGCCTTCCGACACTCCTCCATAAGCCATTTAGGTGTGGAAGTTGCACCACAGATGCCTACCGACTGTCCATCCTCAATGAGCGAAAAGTCTATCTCGTGACTACCCTCAATGTGATACGAATTGGGATTGGCTTTAAGACACTCCTGATAAAGCACTTTACCGTTGCTGCTCTTCTTGCCACAAACGAAGAATATAAGATCGTGAGAGGCAGCAAAACGATGTATGTTATCCAAACGATTCGACACCTGACGACAAATTGTGTCATAGTAATTGAACGTTACACTGGGAGCTATACGCTGTTTTATAGTCTCCACGATAAGGCGAAACTCGTCAAGCGATTTGGTCGTCTGTGAATACAAATAGATATCGCGTGTAAAGTCGATGCGTTCTATCTCTTTGATGCTCTCAATCACAATAGCAGTCCCCTCTGTCTGTCCTACGAGCCCCAACACTTCAGCATGCCCTTTCTGACCATAGATGATTATCTGCTTGGGGCTATCTGAATGCGTAGTATACTCCTGCTTAATGCGTTTTTGAATGTTGAGTACCACGGGACAAGTAGCATCAATGAGTTCGATACCCTGCCGACATGCAGTGTCATAGGTTTCAGGCGGCTCACCATGAGCACGGAGAAGCACACGTACATCGTGCAACTCTCTGAACTGCTCGTGATCTATGGCGATGAGCCCTAAAGCTCTCAAGCGTTCACACTCCATACCATTGTGTACGATATCGCCCAAGCAATAGAGAGGAGCACCTCTTTGCAACTCCTCCTCGGCCTTGCGTATAGCAGTAGTCACTCCGAAGCAGAAGCCCGACCGTTCGTCAATCTCAACGTTAATCATTTATCAATTGTCGATTGAAACTTTTCCATTAGCCAAGCCTTTTGTTCGGGAATGGTCATATTGCTGTTGTCAAGTTCAATGGCATCATCGGCCTTACGCAAAGGACTAATAGCACGCCCACTATCAATACGGTCGCGTTCCTTTACATTTTCGAGAATGCTATCATAAGAGGCATCCTCACCCTTGGCCTTAAGTTCATCGTAGCGACGCTGAGCTCGCACCTCGGCACTGGCAGTAACAAAGATTTTCAGCTCAGCATCAGGGAACACTGTAGTTCCGATATCACGACCATCCATTACGATACCTTTCTCTTTACCCATCTCCTGCTGCAGGGCTACCATAGCCTCGCGCACAAATCCTATAGTAGCAATGAGACTCACTCGTGACGATACAGCCATACCGCGTATCTCCTTCTCTATACACTCGTCACCCAGATAGGTTTCGGGACGTCCCTCAGCATTAAGACGGAAGTTGATGCGAATGTCACTCATGGATGCTTGCAGCTCATCGAGTTTCACTCCATCTTCAGTGAAAAGGTCGTGCTGCAAGCAGTAGTAGGTTACTGCACGATACATAGCGCCACTGTCAATATATATGTATCCAATCTCGCGAGCAAGATCTTTGGCCATAGTGCTCTTACCGCATGAAGAATGACCATCGATAGCAATAGTAATCTTTTTCATATTTTCTTTTTTGTCAAACGACATTTAAGTGTTTTATACTTGCATTTAATTCTTTTCATCAAAGCGCAATTGCAAAGTTCATCATCAACGATGAGGCGGCCACGTGATACTTTCCGTACGACACGCCTAGTTTCATATTACGAACTTGTAGTCCGCCACCGATAGATAATCCCTCCAACGAACGTCTCGCATGGTTCTTCAGTTCATTTTGCAACAAGAAATTGTACCCCACCGACACGTACGTACTAGGAGAAGGGAATATGTCAGCACCAATGATGAAATGCTTCATCAACAACTGTGACCACGAATCATCGGCCGAATCATAAAAATCCTCAGCATTCCACTTGTGCAAATTTGTAAGCGTCAGCGAGAAGCGTATCGGAGCGTGTGATAAATCTTTTGACACACCTACCAAAAGATTGAAAGGCAGCGATTCTTGAGTACCGTCATACGTTTTCACCTGCCCACCGAGATTACGGGCTACAACCGAAAGTGACAACATACGCTCGGCATCGTAGTAGTTCAGACCGAGGTCAACTCCCAAAGCCAGCGAATAGACCTGTTCGTAATTGGAATAAATCAGTTTGCCGCTTACACCACCCGTAAGACGCTCTGAGAAATCAAAGCTATAGGTTCCCATCAACACCATATCTTTAGCCGAGAAGTCACCAATGACATTACCATCGGCATCGGTATTCTTCATCGTCCCGAAATCCAAATATTGTGCTTTGAACCCTAACATTGAACGTTCACCCATCTCCATTGTGTACCCAGCACCGAGCACGTTAGTACGTTGCAGATAGTTCATATAACTGAATCCCAACATACCACTACTAGCATTGGTCAACAAAGCAGGATTATGATAAGAGAGTTCTGCATCATCTTCCAAGATGGAAATATTATCGCCGCCTAAAGCTGCAGCGTGAGATGACACAGGCAATTGCAGAAACTGAAAAGTTGCCCCTGCATCTTGTGCACGGAGAAACACAACACTGCTTACAATATATAAAAATATTAGAAATCGTTTCATCAAGTACCTCAGCATTCTTCTGTACCGCAAATATACTACATTTTGTATAAGAATCTACGCTAATAACAAAAAACCTTTGGTAAAAAAGCCAAAAAGCCAATAACGCATAAAAAAAACAAACTTTTTTATACTGACTAAAGAAAAAAGTATTACTTTTGCAAACACATCGGAAAATGTAATAAATAAAAATATAACTTATGGAAATTAAAAAATCTGAAAGTGCCAACTTGGAGAGCAAGAAACTCACGTGGATTTTGCTTGGCTTTATCCTTGTTTTGGCAGCTCACTTCGTAGCTTTCGAGTGGACACAGTACGAACAGGAGTTCGATGGTACACTCATCGATGCAGGTGATATCATCCTCGAGGAAGAGGTTATCCCTATCACCATGCCTGAGAAGAAAACAATCCCCCCTCCTCCCCAAGCTGTAACACAGGCCGAAGTGCTCAACATCGTAGAGGATGATGCTGAGATTGAGGAGACCACCATCGTATCAGCTGAGGACCAATCTGATTTCGTAGAGATTACCGACGATGTACCCATCGTTGTTGAGGAACCCGAGAAGGAAGAAGAAATTTTCCAGGTGGTAGAAAACCAGCCCGAGTTCCCCGGTGGTATGGCAGAGTTGATGAAGTATCTCCAGAAGAACATCAAATATCCCTCTATCTGTCAAGAGCAAGGTATCCAAGGTCGCGTCATCGTGCAATTCGTGGTAAACTCCGATGGTTCTATCGTTGATCCTCAGGTAGTGAAACCCGTAAACCCCTATCTCGACAAGGAAGCTCTTCGCGTGGTATCAGCAATGCCTAAGTGGAAGCCTGGTGAGCAGCGTGGAAAGAAGGTGCGCGTACGTTTCACACTTCCCGTGACATTCCGCTTGAGTAACTAATCTTAACAACATACCAAAAGAGGCTGCGTCACGTAGCCTCTTTTTCTTTTGCACAATATACTACCCAGCACACACGTTAAACACTAAACTCTAAACCATGTCATACTCCTTCGCACAACTACTCGACAAAGTAAACGCCCACATCGAAGCCCTCGACTATGCCCACGAGCCCATGAACCTCTACGAGCCCGTGAAGTATATCCTCTCGCTCGGAGGAAAGCGCATACGCCCTGCCATGATGCTCATGGCCTATAACATGTATCGCAACGATGTGGAGAAAATTCTCGACCCAGCATTGGCACTCGAGATATACCACAACTTCACCCTCCTGCACGACGACCTCATGGACCATGCCGATGTGCGTCGCGGCAAGCCCACCGTGCACAAGCGCTGGGATGCCAACACAGCCATTCTCTCGGGTGATGTAATGATTACCTTGGCTGATGTATATATGTCACGTGTCGACGACACCCATTTCCGCGAAGTGATGGCTACGTTCCACAAGACCTCCATTGAGATTGCCGAGGGACAGCAGTATGACATGGACTTCGAGACTCGCACCGATGTCACCGAAGCTGAGTATATCGAGATGATACGTCTCAAGACCTCGGTTCTCCTTGCCTGTGCCCTCAAGATAGGCGCCATCCTCGGCGGAGCCTCCAAAGAAGATGCCCAGCACCTCTACCGCTTGGGCGAATGCATCGGACTGGCCTTCCAATTGCGCGACGACTACCTCGACGTATATGGCGACCCCAAAGTGTTTGGAAAGAAGATTGGTGGCGACATCCTGTGCAACAAGAAGACCTACCTCTACATCAACGCCTTGCGCCTTGCCGATAAAGAGCACCGCGCCGTACTCGACTATTGGGCTACAGCTACCAATATCAATCCCGAGGAGAAGATTGCAGCTGTCACCGACGTATACAACAAGGTTGGCCTTCCAGCTATGAGTCGCGCTATCGAGGAGCACTACTACAGCTTGGCTAAAGCCGAGCTCGAAGCACTCAGCGTGTCTGCCGAACAGAAAGAGGTACTGCGCCAGTTCATGGCCATGCTCATGGAGCGCGATGTATAAAATCATTGACACCCACAGCCACCTCTTTGCAGAGGAGTTTGGCGAAGACCGCACTGAGGTGATGCACCGTGCTCGTGAGGCAAGCATCACCCACATTATTATGCCCAATATCGATATGGCCTCTGTGGAGCCTATGCTGCAGGTGTGTGCCGAGTATCCCGACCTCTGCTACCCCACGATAGGATTGCATCCGACCGAAGTGAAGGAGGGCTACCAGCTGGTGCTGGCGCAGATGAAGGCGATGCTTGACGCTTCTGTGCATGGAGAAGCCTCTCATGCTCCTTTTGTTGCTATTGGTGAGGTAGGACTCGACTTCTATTGGGACTCCACCTACAAGCAAGAGCAACTAGCCGCTCTCGAAGAGCAGATAGGTTGGGCTTTAAAGTACGATTTCCCCATCATCATCCACTCACGCGAGGCTTTCCCCGAGCTATATGCCCTCTTCTCACAATATAAGAGCACCCCACTGCGTGGTGTGTTTCACAGCTTCACCGGCACAGCCGACGAAGCGAAGGCATTGCTCGAATTCCCCAGCTTTATGCTGGGCATCAATGGTGTGGTAACCTTTAAAAAGTCGACTCTTCCCGAGGCTCTGCGCGAAATTCCTCTTACACGGCTTGTCGTAGAGACCGATTCGCCCTACCTTGCCCCTACCCCACACCGGGGCAAGCGCAACGAAAGCTCCTATGTGGAGCACGTAGTGGCGAAGCTAGCCGAACTATACCAGCTCCCAACTGAGGCTATAGCGACACAACTCTACGATAACTCCCGACGACTATTCTTTCAACAAGCACAAAACTAACATTTGTCCACCACAGAATAAGGAGAAGTACCTACGTCCTTCCTTATTCCTTGTCATTTTGTAAGAAAACATACTAAAAAGCCTGTTTATATGTTGCACGACATGTAAAAAAGCTTTGTAAGTTTAAAAAAAAGTAAGAACTTTGCAGCGTTATCCTAAACAATCTTTTTACCTTAAAACTAATACCTATTGAATCTAGTAAGGGCCTCTGCGAAGAGCCCCTTATTAGTTTGTACACGTTTTAAGTTTACAATAATAGCCTAGTTTATAAATAAAGAATAGAAGGATTAAAGGATTCTCTTTCGTGAGATGCTCTACGAGAGACTGTTCCTTACGCGCAAACCACCACCCCATGAACCGATCTATCCCCACTCCACGTAACAATCGATAGGCGTTGAGAAGTGACGAGTGCCCCTGCATAGCTTCTTCCATCACAGCAAGATTGCGTAGAGCTGCACGAGTCTTCTCCAGGAACAGTTCATTATTCTCCAACCCCACATGACGCAGCGGATTGTCTATGTGCAGTACGTTCGCATTCCGCTTACCCAATTCTATACCGAAGAGTGTATCCTCGTGTCCATACTCCGTGATACGTTCATCGAAACGAATACTTTGAAAAGTTGCACGACGTATCATAAAGTTAAAGGGAGTGAACTGTTCATAAGGACGCCCCACGCGATAGCATGCTGCACGACGTTTATCAGCCCGTTTTTCATAGGCATAGCGTAGGCTAACCTCAGGCGACGGCAATGTATCGGCATGACACAAGCCCCCACACACAACATCCGCATCGGGACACTTCAGATAGTCGGCCACAAAGCTTGCACTAATAACCTCGGCATCCGAGTCCATAAATAGCAACCACTCATACATCGCCTCGTCGGCCAAGCGGTTGCGAATGCGGGCACGCCCCAGATTGCTCTCCAACTCCACATACCGACAATGAGACAGACCGCTTATCGTCCTATTCCGTTGCTTACAGTCAAGGACGGGCGAAGCATCGTCCATCACGATAATCTCATAGTCAATACTCAACAGCTCGGCCTGCCCACGCAGGTCATGCACCAGCTGCACACAATCGCAGTTATATGTCGGAATAAGTATCGAAAGCATGCGGTATTCATTAACGTAGCGAAGGTATAGAAAAAAAGAGAAACTTGCAAGCAAATCAACCTACTCCATTGCACAAAAGTCTATGGTTGACATCATGTCACAAGGATATCTACATCAAAGGGAACAAAAAGGTTATTCTTTGATAATTGATAGTTTTTTCCATACAGAGACGGAGAGGACTTCAAGACCCTCTCCGTTTTTTACTGGGGTAATGTACTATTTTGTCGCGCAAAAAAACTACCTTTGCAATATAATTTTCGATTTTCGATTCTCAATTCTTAATTTTCAATTTGAAAGTTATGGAACCATTAGCCGAACGCTTGCGTCCATCGACGCTCGACAATTATATAGGACAGAAGCATCTGGTAGGCCCCGATGCTGTGTTGCGCCGCATGATAGAGAGCGGGCGCATATCGTCGTTTATCCTGTGGGGGCCTCCGGGGACAGGTAAGACCACATTGGCAAATATCATTGCCAAGAAGTTGGAGGTGCCATTCTATACGCTCAATGCGGTGTCATCGGGTGTAAAGGATGTGCGCGAGGTCATCGAGAGTGCACAGAAGAATCGTTTCTTCTCGCAGCATAGTCCCATACTATTCATCGATGAGATACATCGATTCAACAAGTCGCAGCAAGACTCTCTGCTCAGCGCCGTGGAGCGTGGCATCGTGACGCTCATCGGTGCCACCACAGAGAATCCCTCGTTTGAGATTATACGTCCCCTACTCTCGCGCTGCCAACTCTATATACTCAAGTCGCTCGACAAGGCCGACCTGCTGGAGCTTCTCGACCGCGCCATCAAGGAGGATTTCTATCTGAAGGACAAGCATATCACTATCGGTGAGACCGATGCACTACTGCGCTTTTCGGGTGGCGACGCCCGCAAGCTTCTCAACACGTTGGAACTCGTAGTGGAAGCCGAGAGTGGTTCCGACGAGATTGTCATCACCAACACGATGGTCACCGAACGCCTGCAGCAGAATCCCTTGGCCTACGACAAGGATGGCGAGATGCACTACGACATCGTGTCGGCCTACATCAAGTCTATCCGTGGCAGCGACCCCAATGGAGCACTCTATTGGTTGGCACGTATGATACAGGGTGGTGAGGATCCCTCGTTCATTGCTCGCCGACTTGTCATCTCGGCCTCCGAGGATATAGGCTTAGCCAATCCTAATGCACTGCTCATCGCCAATGCAGCCTTTGATGCGGTGATGAAGATAGGCTGGCCTGAGGGACGCATTCCTCTTGCCGAGGCTACCGTATACCTGGCCACCAGCCCCAAAAGCAACTCGGCCTATATGGGTATCAACACCGCGCTATCTCTCGTGGAGCAAACGGGCAACTTGCCCGTCCCCCTGCACTTGCGTAATGCTCCCACCAAATTGATGAAGGAGCTGGGCTACAGCGAAGGCTACAAGTATGCACACGACTACGAAAATCATTTCGTGAAGCAACAATTCCTTCCCGACGAGCTCACCGGCACTCAGCTATGGACACCGCAACCCAATGCTGCAGAGGAGAAAATGAAAGAGAGGATGCAAGCACTGTGGGGAAAGTAAAAAAAACAAATCAGAACACCTATTATGAAAATCGTTATTCTCGATGGCTATGCCCTCAATCCTGGCGACCTCAGTTACGACCGATTACAGCAGTTTGGTGAGCTCAAGGTGTATGACCGCACCGCTCCGGGGCAGGTGATAGAGCGAGCCAAGGATGCCGATGCACTGCTCATCAACAAGGTGGTGCTTGGCGAGAAAGAGTTTGCCCAGCTACCTCAGCTACGTTACATCGGTGTGCAGGCTACAGGATACAATGTGGTAGATGTGGAAGCAGCGCGCAGGTACGGCATCACCGTCACCAACATCCCTGCCTACAGCACTGCCTCGGTGGCACAGATGGTGATGGCACATCTGCTCAACATCACGCAGAGCGTGGACTACTATGCCCGCGAGAATCGTGCGGGACGCTGGGCTGCGAGTCCCGACTTCTGCTACTGGAACAACTCGCCTATTGAGCTTGCAGGCAAACAGATGGGCATCGTGAGCTTCGGCCGCACGGGCTGCGCCGTGGCACGCCTTGCCGAGGCTTTCGGAATGAAGGTAGCTGTCTACACCTCGAAGCCGCAAGAGTCACTCCCCGAAGGGGTAGAAAAGCTCCCGCTCGACGAGCTCTTTACCTCGTCCGACGTGGTGAGTCTGCACTGTCCCTTGGTGCCTGCCACACAACACCTTGTCAATGCCGAGCGGCTGGCACTGATGAAGCCCACGGCCATACTCATCAACACGGCTCGCGGCCCCATCGTAGATGAGCAGGCTTTAGCCGATGCACTCAACAATGGTGTACTCCATGCTGCAGGCATCGATGTGCTGTGCGAGGAACCTCCACGCACAGAGTCGCCTCTGCTCACGGCACGCAACTGCTTCGTCACTCCACACATCGCATGGGCTACGCTCGAGGCACGCACCCGCCTACTCGACATCTGCGAGGCCAATCTGCGTGCCTTCGTCGAAGGGCATCCGCAGAATGTGGTATCATAAGACAGTTTCGAACCTCCCATAAAAGGAAAAGACTTAGCCCTGCGGGACTAAGTCTTTTCCTTTTATCTATGATAACACTTACTTCCTGACGTAGTCAATGAAGGTATATGCCTGCGCATGTTTCTCGTCGGCGGGGTGTTCTTCGCGCTGCACCTCGCTCCACTCCTCGGGATTCAGTGCAGGAAAGAAGGCATCGGCCTCGGCAGGGGTGTCGTCCACAAGTGTGAGGTGGATGCGCTTGGCAAGGGCAAGCGTCTGCTTGTAGAGCTCGCCACCACCGATGATATATACGTCTTCGGTGTAGTCGCACTGCATGAGTGCCTCCTCGATGCTACGGTAGCACTCGGCATTCTCGTAGTGCAACCCCTCTTGACGGCTGAGCACGATGTTGCGGCGATTGGGGAGTGCCCCCTTGGGCAATGACTCGAAGGTCTTGCGGCCCATGATGATGGTGTGCCCCGTGGTGAGTGCCTTGAAGCGCTTGAGGTCGTTGGGCAAGCGGTAGAGGAGTTCGTTGTTCAAGCCGATGGCTCCATTCTTAGCCACGGCCACGATGATAGAAACGTTGTCGAGAGGGGCCTCCCCCATCCCCCTCCCAAAGAGGGGGCTTCCTATTCCTATGGTATTCATTGCTGGATGTTTTAACCTTCTTTATACTGCCACCACTCCCTTGATGTGTGGGTGTGGGTCATAGTCTACCAACTCAAAGTCCTCGTACTTGAAGTCGAAGATATCCTTCACGTCGGGGTTTATCTTCATCTTGGGCAATGGGCGTGGCTCACGAGTGAGCTGCAGCTTCACCTGCTCCAAGTGGTTGCTATAGATGTGGGTGTCGCCAAGGGTGTGCACAAACTCGCCCGGCTTGAGGCCTGTCACCTGGGCCACCATCATGAGCAGCAGGGCATAGGAGGCGATGTTGAAGGGTACGCCGAGGAAGGTGTCGGCACTGCGCTGGTAGAGCTGGAGGCTCAGCTTGCCATCGGCCACATAGAACTGGAAGAAGGCGTGGCAGGGAGGAAGGTTCATATTGTCCAAGTCGCCCACGTTCCAGGCCGACACGATGATGCGACGGCTGTCGGGGTTGTGCTTGATGGTCTCGATGGCCTCCTTGATCTGGTCGATGTGCCCCCCCTTATAGTCGGGCCATGAGCGCCACTGGTAGCCATAGATGTGTCCGAGGTCGCCATCTTCGTCGGCCCACTCGTTCCAGATGCGCACGCCATTGTCCTGCAGGTACTTCACATTGGTGTCGCCTGCCAAGAACCACAGCAGCTCGTGGATGATGGATTTCAAGTGCAGCTTCTTGGTGGTGAGACAGGGGAATCCCTCTTCGAGGTTGAAACGCATCTGATGGCCAAACACGCTGATGGTGCCTGTGCCCGTGCGGTCGCTCTTCTCTACGCCCTCCGTAAGGATACGGTTGAGCAGATCTAAATATTGTTTCATTATATCATGTGTTTTGATTCCGGAAAACTTAAAACTTCTTTGTGCGGATGTGGCAATAGGGTTCTTCACCCGTCTTATTGTAATAATTCTGATGATACTCCTCGCCATGCCAGAAGTGCTGTGCGGGACGCAAAGCGGTGTTCACCTCATAGCCCTTGCTGCGCAGAAGTTCGATGACGGCGATGGCCGTGGCGTGCTGCGCTTCGTCAAGATAGAATATCTGGCTGCGATATTGGGGACCTATGTCGGGACCTATGCCATCGGTCTGCGCAGGGTCGTGTATCTCAAAAAACAAGCGGCACAATGCCTCATAGCTCACTACATCGGCATCAAACTCTACCCATACGGCCTCTACATAATGGGTGCGATGTGCCTTCACATCAGCGTATACGGGATTCTCTTCCGATCCGCCGATATATCCCACCGAAGTGGACAACACTCCAGTCACGCGCTGCAACTGATACTGCACGCCCCAAAAACATCCGGCAGCAAAGATGGCTTGTTCTTTTCTCATAAATCGTTATTACGAAGACAATGCAAATATAGATATATTTCGCCATATATTGAAAAAAGTGGACTTTAATCTACTTCACAGCTCTTACTTTAATCTGCAATGACGCGGAAGGGCCCCACCTTTAATCTGCTGCGCAGCTTGAAGGTAGGCGGCAGCTCGGAAAAATACAAACAAGTTTAACTTTGTTGAATCTCTGCCTCGCTCAGTAAAGAACAAATGCAAGCATTTTCTCTACTTTCGCTCGTTGAGATTTGATATTTCGCTCGGCTTGCACTAATTTTGCACTATAAATAAAAAAGATGAAGACTAAGCGTACCGAAACCAAGCCTCAAAATGATGTTGTGCGTCATGCACGACTCACCTGTCTGGTGAGCGATGAAGAGATGCGCATCATCGACGGATACTTGCAGAAGTATGGGATTGAGAACAAGAGCCGCTGGATGCGCGAGACGCTGCTGGCCTTTATCCATCGCAACTTGGACCACGACTACCCCACCTTGTTCAACGAACACGATATGCGCCGATGAGCACAACCGTTTCCCCTGCTGATGACATTCGCTACATGAAGATGGCCCTCGACGAGGCTATGTGTGCCTACGACAACGAAGAGGTGCCTGTAGGAGCCATTGTCGTATGCAAGGGACGCGTGATAGCACGTGCCCACAACCTCACCGAGACACTCACCGACGTCACCGCCCATGCCGAGATGCAAGCCGTGACGGCAGCCGCCAATCACCTCGGCGGGAAGTACCTGACAGACTGCACACTATATGTCACCGTGGAGCCTTGCATCATGTGTGCCGGTGCATTGGGATGGGCACAGCTTGGCCGACTGGTATATGGCGCGCCCGATGACAAGCGTGGCTACCGCCGCTTTGCGCCACAAGCACTACACCCGAAGACGGAGGTACTCTCGGGCGTTATGGAGAGCGAATGTGGCGACCTCATGAAACGATTCTTCACCGAGCGTCGATAAGCCGTCGACAACTTGCCTGCTGCTCCTTACTATTTGTTTTACTGCCTCTATGCAGTTTATTTACCGATGGCGAGCGTACACGCGTATGCTCGCCACCATACACGCGTATGCTGGGCAGCGTATGCGCGTACGTTGCCCAGCAGCAAATAGAATCACTATAGAGAAAATCAAGATTGCTTACTCTCTTCCCAATGGAAGGGTTCAAAGTTGGTGGAGGAATCCTTCCACGATGGTTTGCGCAGGGCGTAGATGATGAGCGGGATAACGACCACCACAACGCATCCGATGACGAGCACGGCATACCACATGGTCTTGCTGCCCACAGCAATCTGACCAGGAGGGATGAAGCTGAGGATGAAGGCCAGGAGCGAACCGAGGAATCCCAAGCCACCGATAAGCCACATCAGCCCATTACCCTTGCTACCGATGCGGAAGGGACGGTTGGCCTTCTTCATGCTATAGCGCAGGTAGATGGCAGCAGCAAACATCAGCAGATACATGATGAGGTAGAGCAGTACGGTGAGTTGGGAGAGAATCTGATAGAAACTCTGCACCGAGGGCATCACCACGAAGAGCAAGCCGAGCAGGGTGACGAGGGCGCCCTGGATGAGCAGGATGTTGCGTTGCACACCATTCTCATTGGTCTTCTGGAAGAAGGGAGGCAGGTAGCCCGCACGGCCAACGGCAAAGATACCCTTTGATGGACCTGACACCCAAGTCAACACGCCGGCCAGCACACCAAAGGCGAGAGCAATGGCGATGATGGGAGACAGCCATGAGGCATGGATATAAGCAAAGTAGCGGTCGAAGCCCACGAGCAGGCTCTGCGTGAGGTTGATGTCGCTCTTCGGGATAATGATACCTAATGAATAGGTTCCCAAGATGAAGATGAGCACGGTGACGAACGAACCGATGAACACCGCCTTGGGGTAGTTGCGCGAGGGGTTATCGACATCCTTCACATGAATGCCACCCATCTCCATACCCGCATAAAAGAGGAAGATGCTCGATGCCAGCACGAGGTTGTTGAAGTTGGTCAGGTCGGGGAAGAAGCTGCCGTGAAAGTCGAGCTGCGAATGGCCTCCACTGGCAAGGTATACGATAGCCAACACCACGAGCAAGCCCGCAGGGATGATGGTACCCACCAAGCCGCCAATCTTCGACACCTTACCCACCCACGACATGCCTTTGAGCGAGATGAAAGTAGCAAGCCAGTAGATGGCTAGCACGACGATGAGCGTGTAGATGCGGTTCGATGCCAGCGCCATATCGTGTGTACCATTCATACCGATAAAGGCCAATGATACCGCACCGAAGGTGAGTACCGTGGGGTACCAGATGGTACTCTCGACCCACTGCAGCCAGATGGCGAGGAAGCCCATGCGCTTGCCGAAGGCCTCGCCCACCCAACGGAACACACCGCCCTGCTTGTCGGAGAACATCGCCGCCAGCTCGGCCGCCACAAGCGCCGTGGGGATGAGAAACACGATAGCCGCAAAGAGATAATAGAATGCCGAGCTCAGTCCATACTCCGCCTCGGCAGGAAGTCCGCGTAGCGACACCACGGCCGTCACATTCATGATAGCGAGTGTAGCTACACTCAGCTTCGTTGCTTTACCTATAGTTGCCATAGTTGTTAGATTTTGGATTCTGAGGGGTATAACAACGCTCTGCACAGAGTTGTTTAGAGAGGGAGATGAGAAGTGAGAGATGAGAGGTGAGCTCTTGCACAACCTTATCTTTTCCGCTAAACCAATCTCCTATAACCATTGTTTAAGAAGAGTGAACCCATTCATTTACTCCTAATAACCACTTTTAACAATGGAAAAGAATCGATTGACCTCGGCCAACGGACGCCCTGTGGCCGATAACCAGAACTCGCAGACCGCCGGCCAGCGTGGTCCCATCCTCATGCAGGACCCATGGTTGATAGAGAAACTCGCCCACTTCGACCGCGAGGTGATTCCCGAGCGCCGCATGCATGCCAAGGGCTCGGGCGCCTATGGCACCTTCACCGTGACACACGACATCACCGAGTACACCCGTGCCGCCATCTTCAGCGAGGTGGGCAAGAAAACCGAGTGCTTCGTGCGCTTCTCCACCGTGGCCGGTGAGCGTGGTGCCGCCGATGCCGAGCGCGACATCCGCGGCTTTGCCATGAAGTTCTACACCGAAGAGGGCAACTGGGATCTCGTGGGCAACAACACCCCCGTCTTCTTCCTCCGCGACCCGCTGAAGTTCCCCGACCTCAACCACGCCATCAAGCGCGACCCACGCACGGGAATGCGCAGCGCTTCAAACAACTGGGACTTCTGGACCCTCCTGCCGGAGGCACTGCATCAGGTGACCATCACGATGAGTCCGCGCGGTATCCCCTTGTCGTACCGCCACATGCACGGCTTCGGCAGTCACACCTACAGCTTCTATAATAAGGACAACAAGCGCACCTGGGTGAAGTTCCACCTGCGCACCCTTCAGGGTATCAAGAACCTCACCGACGAGGAGGCCGAGGCCATCATCGCCAAGGATCGCGAGTCGCACCAGCGCGACCTCTACGAGAGCATCGAGCGTGGCGACTATCCCCGCTGGCTCTTCCAAGTGCAGTTGATGAGCGAGGAGCAGGCCATGACCTACCGCATCAACCCCTTCGACCTCACCAAGGTGTGGCCTCATGGCGACTTCCCTCTACACGATGTGGGCATCCTCGAACTCAACCGCAACCCCGAGAACTACTTTGCCGAGGTGGAGCAAGCTGCCTTTAATCCTATTAACGTCATCGAGGGCATCGGTTTCTCACCCGACAAGATGCTGCAAGGCCGCCTCTTCTCCTATGGCGACGCACAACGCTACCGCCTGGGCGTGAACCTCGAGCAGATCCCCGTGAACCGTCCGCGCTGCCCCTTCCACGCCTACCATCGCGATGGTGCTATGCGTGTCGATGGCAACTACGGCTCCACCAAGGGCTATGAGCCCAACAGCTGGGGCGAATGGTGCGACTCGCCCCACACCAAAGAGCCACCCCTCACCCTCCATGGCGATGCCTACGACTACAATGAGCGCGACTACGACGATGATTACTACAGCCAGCCCGGCGCCCTCTTCCGCCTCATGCCACCCGAGGAGCAGGAACTCCTCTTTGCCAACACGGCACGTGCCATGGGCGATGCCGAACTCTTCATCAAGCAACGCCACGTGCGCAACTGCCACCGTGCCGACCCACGCTACGGCGAAGGCGTAGCTCGCGCCATCGGCATCAACCTGGAGGAGGCATTAATGGCGTGTGATGAACAAAATTCCTAAAACATAAACAAAGCAGAGGGTGCGTCTACGCACCCTCTGCAAAAAAATCTGTAAATATACGGTAAGGATAAACCTTTGTTATCTCATTTCCGTATACTTAATTTCATCCTTGTCGCCATAGTTGAGGTTCTCTCCCCCCATACCCCAGATGAACATGTAGTTGCTTGTACCAGCCGCCGAATGGATTGACCACTCGGGCGAAGTAATGGCCTGCTCATTGTGCATCCACACCAGACGCTGCTGCTGAGGCTCGCCCATGAGATGGCAGATGGCATTTCCCTCCTTCACGTCGAAGTAGAAGTAGGCCTCCATACGTCGTGTGTGGGTGTGTGCAGGCATGGTGTTCCACACTGAACCGGGCTTCAGTTCTGTGAGACCCATCTGCAGTTGGTTGGTGCCACCACCCTTTACCTTACTCAGCACTGAGCTCACGATGAGTTGGTTCACAACACGGTGATTGCTGTCCTCCATCTTTCCATACACATCGCTCTGGGCAATGGCATATTTCTTGGGATCGGCTTTCTGATCGGTTGTGATTAGCTGGGTCACATACTCTTTGTAGGCGGGAGTTGAGTTGATGTAGAACTTGGCGGGATTAGCCGAATCGATGCTCTTGAAGATCACCTCTTTCTTGCCACAACCCACATAGAGCCCCTCCTTGAACTTCATGGCATATTCCTTGCCGTCGACAACAACGATACCGTCGCCTCCTACGTTGATAACACCTAGCTCACGACGGTCGAGGAAATGCTCGGCCTTCAGTTCATCGAAGGCCTCCAACTTCAACTCTTTTGTTACGGGCATGGCGCCACCATAGATGAGGCGGTCATAGAGCGTGTAGGTGACGTTGATTTCATCAGGTGCCATCACCTTTTCCATGAGGAATGCCTCGCGCAGACGTTCCGTGTCGTAGTGCTTCACATCTTGGGGGTGGCAAGCTGTCTGTACGGTATAGTTCACTTGGGCATTGGCCGAGAACATGGTCATACCCATCATTAGCATTGCAGTTATCTTTTTCATTGTGTCGCTATTTTTTTGAGAATTATTATTTTTTCATTGCATTCTTCTGATATCTAATAATGGCTCTTCTGTTCACAACCATAAGGAAAAGTGTAAACAACACCAATACCCCAGCACCTATCCATTTCAAGGAGTAGGTGAGGTGGAAAATGACCCAGGAGAGCGGACTTGAGGCAAAGTCTAGAGCGCCGCCTTCAAAGCCGGCAGGTATATTCACTGCCGCATCCTGTGTCTTGGCATACACGTCGTGAGCAGCCTGTGTGAAGTAGGGAGCCAAGTCGGTAACGAAGTAGAGCCCGACGGCCAATATAACCAATCCGATAATGAACGACTTCAAGACATTTCCCTTTGTAATGGGCAGTATCAATGGAAACACATAGAACATTCCCGCCAATGATGCCAAAGGTAAGAATTCGTTGCCCGGAAGGACAACAGCCAACACCAGTGTCACAGGAATCAGCAACAGAGAAACAACCAATGTCGCAGGATGCCCGATAACCAAGGCTGGACTCATACCGATATTCAAACCGGCAGCCCCCTTGAACTTCTTGGCCACGAGCTCGCGTGTGGCATCAGATATCGGCTTCAAACCTTCGATGAAGAGACTGGTAATACGGGGTATCAGCTCCATTACCGCTCCCATCTTGATACCTAAACCTAAGATGTAAGGTATCTTGTCCACCAACTCTTTACCGCTTTTGCAAGACAGAGCGCCGATGCCCGCACCTACCAATACACCAAGGAACAATGGCTCGCCCAGCAAGCCGAACTTCTTCTTCATTCCCTCGGCATCAATCTCAAGTTTATTGAAACCTGGAATCTTATCCAACAGCTTGTTGATGACCAAGGCAAAGGGAACAAAGCCCTGACAGAAGGGTTGGGGTACCGAGATGCCCTCCACATTGTCATAGAACGACTGGAAACGATCGGCAGTGTAATCGGCCAAAATCAGCGTTATGATGTAGCAAACGATGGCAGCAAAAAAACCCCACAGAATGCTGTCAGACGCGAAGTACACTACAGCACCGATGAAGGCGAAGTGCCAATAGTTCCATAGATCTATATTCACGGTACGCGTGGTCTTGGTCAGCAACATCAGAATGTTGACACCCAAGCATACGGGGATGATGAATGCACCGACCGAGGTGTTATAGGCCACAGCAGCCGCTGCCGGCCATCCCATATCAAACACCTTCAACTGCAGGCCATAAATTTCGACCACACTGCTCAAGGCCGGTCCCAGACTACTGGTAAGCAAGGCCGTGATAACCGACAGCCCCACGAATCCGACACCTACATACAGACCACTCTTCAGAGCTTTGCTAAAATTGATTCCGATGCAAATCCCCAAAATCGTAAAGAGGATTGGCATCATCACTGCCGCTCCCAATCCTATGATATAGCTGAATACAGATTCCATTTTGTCCCTATCCTATCAGTCTATTATTTAGGTTGCTTTCCGATGTATGCCAATATACCTCCGTCCACATACAGCACATGTCCGTTCACAGCATTCGAAGCCTCAGAAGCGAGGAACACGGCAGGTCCGGTCAACTCCTGTGGATCCAACCAACGACCAGCAGGTGTCTTGGCACAGATAAATGTATCGAAGGGATGACGGCTTCCATCAGGTTGGATCTCTCGCAACGGAGCTGTCTGCGGAGTAGCGATATAGCCCGGGCCAATACCATTACATTGGATATTATATTCGCCATACTCCGAACAGATGTTACGTGTAAGCATCTTCAAGCCACCCTTGGCTGCAGCATAGGCAGAAACGGTCTCGCGACCCAGTTCAGACATCATAGAGCAGATGTTGATAATCTTACCAGCACGCTTCTCCATCATGGCCGGCAACACAGCCTTGGCCATAATGAACGGTGCATTCAAGTCAATATCAATGACACGACGAAAATCAGCCGCATCCATCTCATGCATAGGTACACGACGTATGATGCCTGCATTATTTACCAGGATATCGATTGTGCCCACCTCTGCAGCAATCTTTGCCACCATAGCCTGCACAGCGGGCTCGTCCGTTACATCACACACATATCCATGTGCCTTGATTCCCTTTTCGGCATAGCTCGCAAGCCCCTTATCGACCAATTCTTGATTGATATCGTTGAAACACACTGTTGCACCCTGCTCAGCAAATGCCGATGCGATGGCAAAACCGATACCATACGAAGCACCCGTTACGAGCGCTACCTTACCCTCCAAAGAAAAATTCAGATACTGATTCATGATATTATTAAGTTTAAATGGTTCTTCAAGAACGCACACATCTGAGATATATGCGGTATGCGCAAAGTTCGCAAAGTTTTTCCACACACGCAAACAATTCTACAACAATTTTAACCAAAACATTACTCACTAGGACGTTGTTACAGATTGGACTAACCCTTAAAGCATAAATTATGGAACAAACAGATTTCTGTACCGACGTATTCGGGTCAAAGGAGATGCTACAGCCTTCGCCCGCCGACCACATCCCCCAGCATGGCACGCGCCCCGACATTGCGTACCAGATGGTGAAGGACGAGACCTTCGCACAGACGCAGCCTCGCCTCAACCTCGCCACCTTCGTCACCACCTACATGGACCCCTACGCCACACGCCTGATGAACGAGGCCATCGCGCTCAACTACATCGACGAGACGGAGTACCCCCGCGTGGCAGTGATGTGTGCCAAGTGCATCAACATCATGGCTAACTTGTGGAACTCGCCCGAGAAGGCGCAGTGGAAGACAGGCGCTCTGGCCATCGGCTCATCGGAGGCCTGCATGCTGGGCGGTGTGGCCGCATGGCTGCGCTGGAAGGAGCGTCGCCAGGCACAGGGCAAGCCGACGGACAAGCCCAACTTCATCATCTCCACGGGCTATCAGGTGGTGTGGGAGAAGTTTGCCGACCTCTGGCAGATCGAGATGCGCACCGTACCCCTCACCCTGGAGCAGATCACCCTCGATCCCAAGCAGGTGATTGCGATGTGCGACGAGAACACCATCTGTGTGGTGCCCATACAGGGTGTCACCTGGACGGGACTGAACGATGATGTGGAGGCACTCGATGCCGCGCTCGACGAGTACAACACCCGCACGGGCCACGACATCCCCATCCACGTGGATGCCGCCTCGGGTGGTTTCATCCTGCCCTTCCTGCAGCCGGAGAAGAAGTGGGACTTCCGCCTCAAGTGGGTGCTCTCCATCAGCACCTCGGGACATAAGTACGGCCTCGTATACCCCGGCCTCGGATGGGTAGTATGGAAGGACAAGAAGTACCTGCCGGGCAAGATGTCGTTCTCGGTGAACTACCTCGGTGCCGACATCACACAGGTGGGACTCAACTTCTCCCGTCCCGGAGCACAAGTACTGGGACAATACTACCAGTTCATCCGCCTCGGCTTCGAGGGCTACCGACAGGTGCAGCAGAACTCGATGGAGATTGCCCGCTACCTGCACACCGAGATAGGCAAGATGGCGCCCTTCAAGAACTACAGCAAGGAGATCGTGAACCCCTTGTTCATCTGGTACATGAAGGAGGACTACGCGAAGCAGGCCAAGTGGACGCTCTTCGACCTGCAGGACAAGCTCAAGCAGAGCGGATGGATGGTACCCGCCTACACCATGCCGAAGAACATCGAGGACAGCGTAGTGATGCGCATCGTGGTGCGCCAGGGCTTCAGCCGCGACATGGCCGACATGCTCTTGGGGGACATCAAAAATGGTATCGCCGACTTTGAGCGCCTTGACTACCCTACCCCCTCACGCATGGCACAGGAGAAGAACCTCCCCGCCAAGCCTACCCTCTTCACCCACACCGGAAAGAAGGGATGATGAGGTGACGCCGGTGTCATCCTGACAGAACGTAGTGAAGGAAGGATCTCGCGCTGGGACTTTACAAGAGACTCTGCGGGATCCTTCCTATCGTCAGGATGACAAGTTGCGTTTGGATAACATCAATATTGTTGCCTTACATTCCCTAACCTCTAATAATACAGACAATGAATCTCCTACGTAAACGCATGGCACGCTACGACTTGCCTGAGCAGATTAAAGCAAAAGGGGTGTACCCTTACTTCCGTTGCATTGAGGGTGCGCAAGACACCGAAGTGATTATCAATGGCCGTCGGGTGCTGATGTTCGGTTCCAACTCCTACTTAGGCCTCACCAACCACCCTCGCGTGATAGAGGCCTCGGTGAATGCCGCACGCAAGTATGGCACGGGGTGCGCCGGGTCGCGCTTTCTCAACGGCACCATCGACCTGCACCTGCAGTTGGAGCACGAGTTGGCCCAATGGGTAGGCAAGGAGGAGGTGATGGTCTACTCCACCGGTTTTCAGGTGAACCTGGGCGTGGTGTCGTGCGTTACCGGGCGAGAGGATTATGTCATCTGCGACGAACTGGACCATGCCTCCATCGTTGAGGGGCGGAGGCTCTCGTTCTCCACCCCACGCAAATACCGGCACGGCGACATGCAGTCGCTCGAGCATGAGCTGGAGCGTTGCCGCCCCGAGGCCATCAAGCTCATCGTCACCGACGGCGTGTTCTCTATGGAGGGCGACATAGCCCCGATGCCCGAGATTGTGCGCCTTGCCCAGAAGTACAATGCCAACATCATGGTGGACGAGGCGCATGGCTTCGGCGTGCTGGGGGCCGGTGGGCGCGGCACCTGCCATCACTTCGGAGTAGCCGATGAGGTGGACCTCCTCATGGGTACCTTCAGCAAGTCGTTTGCCTCTATCGGTGGCTTTATTGCCTCCGACAAGGACACCATCAACTACCTGCGTCACAACTCACGCTCCTACATCTTCAGTGCCTCGCTCCCACCCTCGGCCACGGCAGCGGCCCTCGAGTCGCTCCACATCATGCAGGAGGAGCCCGAGCGCATCGAACATCTTTGGAGGGTCACACGCTATGCCCTCGAGAACTTCCGCGCCTTGGGCTTCGAGATTGGTGCTACCGAGACACCCATCATACCACTCTATGTGCGCGACATGGACAAGACCTTCCTCGTCACCCGCATGCTCTTCGACGAGGGCATCTTCGTCAACCCCGTGGTGCCGCCAGCCTGTGCGCCCAACGACACGCTCATACGCTTCTCGCTCATGGCCACCCACACCATAGAGCAGGTGGATTATGCGCTGGAGAAGATGACGGCATGTTTCAAGCGACTGGACATCCTAAGATGATCACCCACGATGAAGATACTCATTACCGGCTCCACGGGATTCATCGGCAGCCACATGGCCGAGCATGCCGTGCGGCAGGGACACGACACGTGGGCAGCCGTCCGCCCTACGAGTAATCGGAGCAACCTCCGAGCCCCAGGCCTGCGGCATATCGTCTTGAACCTCGACGACGCGGAGCTGCTGGCCGCGCAGCTCGAGGCACACCGTGCACGCCACGGCACGTGGGATGTGGTCATCCACTGTGCCGGTGCCACGAAGTGTCGCCACGCACACGAGTTTGATCAAGTCAACTATGGAGCGACGCGCCACCTCGTGGACACGCTGATGCGCCTCGACATGGTGCCCCGGCAGTTCATCTTCATCAGTACGCTCGGCATCTACGGGCCGCTCCACGAGCAGGCTCCCTATCCGCCCTTCACCGAGGCCGACACACCCTGCCCCAACACCCTTTATGGGAAAAGCAAATACAAGGCCGAGGAGTACATCAAAGGCATAGCGACGCTACCCTATGTCATCTTCAGACCCACGGGAGTGTATGGCCCGCGCGACAGGGACTACCAGCTGCTCGTGCGCAGCATACGTGCCCATATAGACCTCTCGCTCGGTCATCACCCGCAACGGGTGACATTCCTCTATGTGAAGGACCTCGTGGAGGCCGTCTTCCTTGCTATCAAGAAAGGGGTGCAACGTCGCAGCTACCTCATCACGGATGGGAACACCTACAGCAGCAGCGACTTCACCCGTGCCGTACGGTCCGCTTTGGGCAACCCCTTCACGCTCCACCTCACCATCCCCCTATGGCTGGGGCGCGTGGCGGCACGCATCACCGACATGACCGGACGTCTCTGTGGGCGCACCTTTACCTTCAACAGCGACAAGTTCCACATCCTTGCCCAGCGCAACTGGCAGTGCGACATCACACCCCTCACCGAGGAGTTAGGCTACACCCCCCACTACGACCTCGAAGCAGGCATAGCCGAGACCTTAGCAATATCCGAGTGAGTAAAAAAATTTCATTTTTGCCCTGGCACGGTCAATAATCTGGCAGGTCGTAGCAAATCATTGTCTGGATTATTGTACGCAAACACCATGTGTGTCCGTACAATTTTGCACCATGCAATGGGAAAATCGAGTCTTGCTAAAGTCCAGTACTTGCATACTAATATTGCAGTACTTACGGCTAAGTACTCCAGTTTGGGTCTATCCAAATTAAATTTTCGCTTTGTTGAAAATATTTTTTCACCGAAGTGAAAAAAATTTTTCAAGGGCTTGAAAATTTTTGAAAATAAAGAGCGATTTGGATTAGGACGAAGGTCGATTGCTCTATACCCTCAACACTAAACACTCAACTCTAAACCCTAAACCACACTTCGCTGCTCCTTGCCAGGCCAAAAATAAAAATCGTTTACTCAGTAAAAAAAGAGCACCGACACCCCACCGACACCGGGTGTCGGTCGAAAATCGACTCATTCACTGCACGTTACAATCAACTACCGACACCTTGAAAAAAAACAAGGAAGACTTTGGGCTCTTCGTCATTTTTGGGGCAGGGATTACGTCATATAGTTATGTCATTGTTTTCCCTTGACTTCAGTCCCTTCAGCTTTACAGCCAAGGCCAGCGAACTTCGTTTCGTGTTAAACTAAAATTATCGTGAATGCGTATCTTTTTTGAACATAAATTACCATAAATAGCCCACGAAACGTGTTCGCCGCCCGAGCCTTTAGGTCGCTGGCCCGTAGGGGAAAAGCAAAGAGCCAAAGGCAATTATCACAAATAATTTGTAAATTCTAACTCCTAATTCCTAATTATTTACTACTTTTGTTGCGACTTAGCCAGCCTTAGGGATGGGTGGGTCAAGACATATTGGATTCCGTGCTCTGAGAGTCATCGCTCACCGTGGACCTCGCGCCCACACCGAGCCTCACCGAGGAGCAGGAAAAGGACGTTTTCTGAACGTTATCTTCTACGATCAAACTTCGCAACTTTGATTCCATTAGAAGATACCGTAACGAGGCGTCCATGCTGGGTGTTTATATCCCTTAACCTATGGTCGTGAGGCCTCGCTTTGTCATTATGGACAAATTTATCATTTTGAACAAAGTGAAAAATCTCGCGCAGTGCGGCTAGATTGTGCGATTATAATAAACATCAATACAAACAATAATGAAACAGACAAAACTTTGGCTGGCCACGATAGTAGTACTATTGTGCAGCATCACAGCAAGTGCCCACGACATTGAAGTGGATGGTATTTACTACAACATTACCTCCTATGAGGACTTGACGGTATCGGTGACCCATCGAGGGAATTATTCTAGTAGTTATTCTAACGAATATAGTGATGCAGTGATTATCCCAACCACTATCACCTACAATGATGTGGTGTATCGTGTGGCTTCGATAGGAGACGGCGCATTCGAATATTGTCGCAACCTTACCTCCATCACCATTTCGGAGAACGTGACTGAGATTGGGAATAGCGCATTCAAGTTGTGTGAAGGCCTCGCCTCCATTACCATCCCCGAAAACTTAACTAGAATTGGAAGCAATGCTTTCTCTTATTGCGTCAGCCTAACTTCGATTATTATTCCCGAGAATTCTAAGCTGACTTCGATAGGAGAGTATGCATTCTATTATTGCGAAAGTCTCCCTTCCTTCATCATTCCTGCAGGAGTGACAGAGATTGCAAGCTGGACTTTCGAGGGCTGTAGCAGCCTTACTTACATCACTCTCCCCGAGAACCTTATTCGGATTAGAGGTTTTGCATTTCGTAATAGCAACCTCGTTACTATCACCATTCCTAGAAACGTGACCGAGATAGAATATGGAGCTTTTCATGACTGTAGCAATTTCACCTCCATTATTGTTGCAGAGGGGAATAAGGTATATGATTCTCGCAAAGGCTGCAATGCTATCATAGAAACAAATAGTAATACCTTGATTCAAGGCTGCTCTACGACCATCATCCCTGAAAGCGTAACTTCGATTGGGAACTCTGCTTTTTATTATTGTAATAGTCTCATTTCTATTGTTATCCCCGAAAGTATAAAAGAGATTGGAGAATCTGCTTTCTACTATTGCGGAGGCCTTACTGCTATCACCATCCCTAAGAGTGTGAATAAGATTGGAGGGTATGCATTCTCAGATTGCAAAAAACTTGCCTCAATCACTCTTTCTGAAGGCGTGACTTCGATAGGAGATGGCGCGTTCTCTAGTTGCAGTAGTCTCGACTCTGTCGTTCTTCCTAAGGGAGTAACTTATATTGGAAACTTGACATTCTCTGGATGTAGCAATCTAACCTCCGTTACTATTCCTGAGGGCGTGACTTCGATAGGAGAGGGCGCATTCTCTAGTTGCAGTAGTCTCGACTCTGTCGTTCTTCCCAAGGGAGTAACTTATATTGGAAACTCGACATTCTCTAGTTGTAGCAATCTAGCCTCCGTTACTATTCCAGAAGGTGTGACTTCGATTGGAGAAAGAGCTTTCTCTTATTGCGCCAGCCTAACTTCGGTTATTATTCCCGAGAATTCTAAGCTGACTTCGATAGGAGAGTATGCATTCTATAGTTGTGAAAGCCTCGCTTCCATCATCATTCCTGCAGGAGTAACAGAGATTGCAAGCTGGACTTTCGGGGGCTGTAGCAGCCTTACTTCCATCACTTGTAAAGCTATTAATCCGCCAATAATACAGAATGGCACATTCTCTGGAGTTGACAAATCAATTCCTCTTTATGTTCCCGAAAGCTCGGTAGAGGTCTACAAGGCAGCAGCCTACTGGAACGAGTTTAGCAACATCGTAGTCCTCACCGACGAGGAGACAGGCATTAAAAATTCAGCGAACAGAAATCTTCAATCAGAAATCATCTACGATTTGCAAGGCCGTCGTGTACTTAACACCGACAACCTCAAGGGTATTTATATCGTAAACGGAAAGAAGATTATTAAGTAATCGCATCCCCTTCTATTATAAAGCAAGCATCGTCCCGAGTGGCGGTGCTTGCTTTTTCTACCCATACTCAAACTCCAAAATACCTCACCCCACATTTGTGCGAATCAAATAATTGTGCGAACTTTGCACTATATATAACATAGGTAGCACATATGCAACAACTACAAGATATCATCAAAGAGCGCGTCCTCATCTTGGATGGCGCGATGGGAACCATGATACAACGCCTCGGACTCACCGAGGAGGATTTCCGTGGCGAGCGCTTTGCCACCTTGCCCGGACTGCAGAAGGGCAACAACGACCTGCTCTGCCTCACACGCCCCGACGTGATTGCCGACATACACCGCTGCTACCTCAGCGTGGGGGTCGACATCATCGAGACCTGCTCGTTCAATGCCCAGCGCATCTCCATGGCCGACTATGGCTGCGAGCACCTGTGCCGCGAGATCAACCTTGCCGCTGCCCACATCGCACGCCGCGAGGCCGATGCCCTGAGCACGCCCGAGAAGCCCCGCTTCGTGGCGGGCTCTATAGGACCGACCAACAAGACCTGCTCCATCAGCCCCGATGTGAATGACCCCGCCAAGCGCGGCATCACCTATGACGAACTCATCGCAGCCTATGACGAACAGATGGAGGCACTCATCGAGGGAGGTGTAGATGCACTGCTCATCGAGACCATCTTCGACACGCTCAACGCCAAGGCGGCCCTCTATGCGGCCGAGCAGGTGATGGAACGCATGGGACGACGTCTGCCCATCATGCTCTCGGTGACTATATCGGACGCTGCGGGACGCACCCTCTCAGGACAGACGCTCGATGCCTTCCTTGCCTCGGTGAGCCGTGCCGACATCTTCTCCGTGGGACTCAACTGCTCCTTCGGTGCGGCACAGATGAAGCCCTACCTCAAGGGACTCGCCGCACGTGCTCCTTATTATATATCGTGCTACCCCAATGCGGGACTGCCCAACAGCCTGGGCGGCTATGACCAGACACCTGCCGAAATGGCCGTGCAGGTGAAGGAGTACATCACCGAGGGACTGGTCAACATCATCGGCGGATGCTGCGGCACCACGGATGCCTACATCGCCGAGTATGCTGCACTGGTCGAGGGCGCTAAGCCCCACGTACCTACCTCACGCCCCGAGGCGCTGTGGCTCTCGGGCCTCGAACTATGCGAGGTGACGCCCGAGCGCAACTTCATCAACGTGGGTGAGCGCTGCAACGTGGCGGGCTCACGCAAGTTCCTCCGACTGATTAACGAAAAGAAATACGACGAAGCACTCTCCATCGCCCGCCATCAGGTGGAGGACGGAGCTCAGTTGCTCGATATCAATATGGACGACGGCCTGCTCGACACGGAGCGGGAGATGGTGCACTTCCTCAACCTCATCGCCTCGGAACCCGACATCGCCCGCGTGCCCATCATGGTGGACTCCTCGAAGTGGGAGGTCATCACCGCAGCCGTCAAGTGCATACAGGGCAAGTGTGTGGTCAACTCCATATCGCTCAAGGAGGGTGAAGAGCCGTTCCTTGCCCATGCCCGTGAGATACGCCGCCTCGGTGCTGCCGTGGTGGTGATGGCCTTCGACGAAGAGGGACAGGCCGACACCTATGAGCGCCGCATCGCCATCTGCGAGCGTGCCTACCACCTGTTGGTTGACAAGGTAGGCATGCCACCGCAGGACATCATCTTCGACCCCAACATCCTTGCCGTGGCCACGGGCATTGAAGCACACAACACCTATGCTATCGACTTCATCCACGCCACGGAGTGGATACGCAAGCATCTGCCCGGAGCCCACGTGAGCGGTGGCGTGAGCAACCTCTCCTTCGCCTTCCGTGGCAACAACTACCTGCGCGAAGCCATGCACGCCGTGTTCCTCTACCATGCCATCAAGGCAGGTATGGACATGGGTATCGTGAATCCCGCCACCTCGGTACGCTACGACGACATTCCTACAGAGTTGCTTGAGGCGATTGAGGATGTCATCTTGGCCTCCCCCAACCCCCTCCCGAAGAGGGGGCTTGCAGACTGCGCGAAGGAGACTGCTACAGAAAAACTAATTAGAATCGCAGCTAAATATTCCAACCAATCCGAGATGACTGGAAGCTCCCCCTCGGGAGGGGTTGGGCAGGCTTCCCTTTCATTAGAAGAGCGTCTCCAGAATGCCCTCATCAAGGGTAGCAGCGACACGCTCGAAGCCGACCTCAAGGAGGCACTCACCGTGTACCCCTCGGCTGTGGCTATCATCGAAGGTCCGCTGATGGCAGGCATGCAGCACGTAGGCCGCTTGTTTGGCGAAGACCGCATGTTCCTCCCCCAAGTGGTGAAGACCGCCCGCACGATGAAGCAAGCGGTGGAGATACTAGCCCCCCTTACTCCCCCCCGAGGGGGGGAAACCTTAGAGGCCGAGTCTCTCCCCCTTTTGGGGGAGATTAAGAGGGGGCCTCAGGTTCTCCTCGCCACCGTCAAGGGCGACGTGCATGATATAGGTAAGAACATCGTAAGCGTGGTAATGGGATGCAATGGCTACGACATCATCGACATGGGCGTAATGGTACCAGCCGAAGAGATCGTGCAGAAAGCCCTCGAGTGCAAGCCCGACATCATCGGACTCAGCGGACTCATCACTCCTTCGCTGGCCGAGATGGTAACTACGGCCGAGGCTCTGCGCAAGGCGGGCATCAGTGCGCCCCTGCTCATCGGTGGAGCCACCACCAGCGCCATGCACACCGCACTGAAGATTGCCCCAGCCTATGATGGCCCCGTAGTGTATGTAAAGGACGCTTCGCAGAACTCAGGTGTGGCAGCTGCCCTGCTCAATGATGACAAACGTGATACCTTCATTGCACAACTGAAGGAGGAGCAAGAAGCCTTGCGCCAAGAGTTTGCCGCCAAAGAACAGACTCCCCTACTCTCTCTGGAGGAGGCACGCAAGCGGAAACCAAATTTCTTCGACTAACATTGATAACAAAAAAGGTTACTCTCGGACGATAGATACAACATTATCGTCCGGGAGTTGTTATATCGGCACCACCAATCCCTACCGATATGAAAACAAAAACGAAGTCCTCTCCCACCCTGGAAGAACTAAGCGGATACATAGACATCGTGCCCTACCAGCAGAAGGGAGATCCCTGCTATGGAGGCGACACAGGAGAAACAGAATATGAGGATTATGTGAGAGGTACTCCAGAGCTCTATAAGGAAAAAGACAATAGGCTAATCGCAGCAGAGGCGAAGCTCAAACTCCTCGACCCGTAACTAATCTTTCACCGTGGCAGTAGCCACCGCCCATGTACATACAAACTCAGGGAATGTACGATAGGAAACCACAAGCTTGTTTTTCCCGACGTCGCAGACCGTGGCATTCATCGTGCCACATTCGGCCAACACGTAGGAAGCAATGTGGAACACCTCCTTGAACTCGGCCATCGAGGGCGAATCAAACAGTTTGTAAAGCGTTTCTTTTGCCGACCAGTTGATGAGATGGTACATCTGACGGACATCTTCATCGTGCACATCGATATAGGAGGCCTCAACCTGAGTGGTGAAACGCGAGGCAATGCGCTCCACGCGCGAGGAGATGTATTCAATGTCCATTCCTATCGGTGCTTCGTGATGATAAGCCACGGCAGCGAAGCCTTTGGTGTGCGATATGCTGATGTGAACGGTGCCATTCTTAAGATAGGGACGACCGGTAGGATGATAGGCCACCTCACACTCGACACCAAACAGCTCCTTCACAAGCAGACGCACAGCGAGCCACTCGGCTCGGCGTGATTCATTCTTCTTCTCAAGCAATTGGGCGTCGTAGCGCTGCGTGCCAAGCAGGGCATACAGTTCGTCAGAGGTTTCAGTGATGTGCCAGATGGCTATACCACCACCCTCGAACGTGTGATGGACATAGTTAGGCATCAGCGTCAGTGACTTTGGGAGTAGTGTTGTGCACCACGACCTTTATCTTCATGATACGACGCTCGTCCATCTCCATCACCTCGAAGGTTAGGTGGTGGAAGTCGATGCTCTCGTGCAACTCAGGGAAGTCACCTTTAAGTTCGAGGAGAAGGCCTGCGAGAGAGTCGGCATCACCTTCGACCTCCTCAAAAAGTTCGTCATCGAGGTCGAGCTCACGTTGGAAGTCAGAAAGCATCGTCTTGGCCTCGAAGAGGTAGGTGTTGCTATTGAGTTTCACGTAGGGGCGCTCCACCTCGTCATATTCGTCATTGATCTCGCCCACAATCTCCTCGATGACATCCTCGAGAGTTACGAGGCCGAGCGTACCGCCAAACTCATCGACCACAATGGCGATATGCACCTTGCTGGCTTGGAAGTCGCGCAGGAGGTCATCAATTTGCTTGGTTTCAGGAACAAAGAAGGCTGGACGTATCAGTGTTTGCCAACGGAAATTCTCTCCCTTAGCAAGATGAGGGAGCAGGTCCTTGATATAGAGAATACCTTTGATATTGTCCACCGTACCTGAATAGACGGGAATACGCGAATAGACATTCTCGGCCACACAGTTCAGTACGGTCTTATAGTTATCGCGGATATTGAGCGCCACCATATCGAGACGCGAAGTCATCACGTCCTTGGCGGTTTCATCACCAAAGCGGATGATACCTTCGAGCAATTCTTGCTCATCAGAAAGTTCTGCCTTATCGGTAAGTTCAAGCGCCTGCTCCAACTCGTCAACAGAGAGATTGTGGCTCTGCTTCTTTTGCAGACGATCCACCAAACGGGTAGAACTCACCAACACGGAAGATATGGGCGAAAGCAAATAGGTGAGTACATTGATGACCGGAGCACAGAACCGACAAAACTTCAGCGGATTGATAGAAGAATAGAACTTGGGCATTATCTCACCAAAGAGAAGCAGCAAGAAGGTTAGCAGTACCGAGATAAAGAGAAACTCAAGCCACACCACTTCACCAAAATCGAGCATCGACAACATTGCGTAGTTGCCAAGCACAGTAATGGTGATATTGACGAAGTTATTCGAGATGAGTATGGTAGCCAACAACTTCTGCGACTTGCCCAACAACTTGCTTATGATGCGGTCACTTGCACTATCGCTCTCCTCTATCTCATTCAAATCAGAGGGAGTGAGCGAAAAAAACGCGATCTCAGAAGCCGATACAAAACCCGAGCAAAAAAGCAGCACACAGGCCAATACCGAGGCAACAATGACACCTACCGAAGGTGCTGTAAACTGAATAGAAGAAAAAGCATCGACCAAGGGATGCCATAACGACGATATATCCAAAACGTATGAATTTATGATTTAAGATTATGCCTTGTGCAAGCGAAACCCGCACCAGGCATAATCCCTATACTATCAGAAAGGCACCTGCCCATCAGGAGTTGATTGCTGAGCCGTAGGCTGCGCGGGCTGTGCTGCAGGCTGGCCTGTAGTTTGCTGCTGACGCGAAAGCATCTCCATATTGTCTACCCAAATCTCTACCACTGTGCGACGCACACCATTCTGGTCGTCATAAGAACGACTGTGGATGCTGCCCTCGACATAGAGTTTATCGCCCTTGTGCACATACTTCTCTACCGTCTGCGCCAAGCCACGCCAGAAGACGAGGTTGTGCCACTCGGTACGCTCGGGCACCTGAGTACCATTGGGGAGTGTATATGCACGGTCTGAAGTTGCAAGAGAAAGACTCGCCACGGCTACGTCGCGGTCAACATAACGCACATTGGGTTCACGACCCACATTACCGATAAGAATTACTTTATTTACTGACATAATAGTTCTTTTTTTGTTGTAGCGGACAAAGATACAACAAGCCGAGAGGAGAACAAAATAAATCCATTTATTTTTTATCCCGAGGCGCCGTGTATCTTCAAGCTGCGGAGCAGATTAAAGTTAGTGTAAGCCGAGAGGAGAACAAAATAAATCTATTTATTTTTTATTCCGAGGTATTTTTCTTCCTCAGATTTGAAAATCACATTTAGTGAACGCAGATAACCTACACAACATGTAACATCCCCACATTGTATTTAATGAACATTTGTAGATGCTGTGTGTTGTCGTAGGAGATTTATTAACAAAATACAATGATGTATGAATACAATGGCTAAAAGTTTTATTTTGGGTTGCGCCGCCCTGTGTGGTGGTGCTACGGCATCAGTGGCCTGCACGGGCATCTCGCTCACGGCTAAGGATGGCAGCTACATCCAGGCACGCACCATCGAAGGGGCGGCACTGAAGCTCATCAGTGAGTATGTAATCATTCCTCGCGGACAGGAGATGCAGTCGTACACGCCCAATGCGACGAACGGATTGAAGTTTACCGCCAAGTATGGCGTGGTGGGCCTGTGCGTGGTGCAGAAGGAGTTTATTGCAGAAGGCATCAACGAGGCGGGTCTGTCAACAGGACTTTTCTTCTTCCCCAACTACGGAAGCTACCTTCCCTACAACCCTGCCGAGGCATCACGTAGCGTGGGCGACCTCCAGCTGAACGCGTGGATGCTGTCGCAGTTTGCCACCGTGGATGAGGTGATGCAGGCCATCAATTCAAACCAGATACGTGTGGTAGGTCTTGATGCCGATGCCGTGGTGCACTACCGCATAGGCGACAAGAGTGGCCGACAGGTGGTGCTGGAATTTGTCGATGGTGTGCCCCACTTCTATGAGAATACCGTGGGCGTCATCACCAACTCACCGGGCTTCCCGTGGCATCTTGCCAACCTGAACAACTATGTGAACCTCTTCCCGGGCAGTGCCCCCAACCAACTACTTGGCGAGCAAGCGTTGAGTCCCTTTGGGGGCAACTCGGGAATGCTGGGCTTGCCGGGCGATGCCACACCTCCCTCACGCTTCGTGCGCGCGGCCTTCTTCCGCAACACGGCGCCCCAGCAGCCCGACGGGTTCAGCACCATCACGCAGTGCTTCCACATACTGAACAACTTTGACATCCCCATCGGCATAGAGCACAAGGCTGGCCAGGGCCCCAACATACCCAGCGCCACGCAATGGACATCGGCCATAGACCTCACGAACGGTAAAGTGTACTATAAGACCTCGTACAACAACCACATCCGCTGCATCGATGTGAAGAGCATCGACTTCGGCAAAGTGAAGTACCAATGGCACCCGATGGACAAGAGCGAGGTGCAGCCCGTCGAGATGGTGAAAGTGAATTGACCGCAAAAGATTGAGGGGGAGATAAAATGCAGACAACCAAGTGCACTGAACCCGAGCATAAGGTTTTCGGCCTAATCTCCCCCTAACAAAGCGAAAGCAAAGCATATCGACCAACAACTCCATTTAATAACCAATAAACCTTAACGAACTATGACACTCAAGCGATTCATATTCCCGAGTTATGATGACGACAACGGAGCTTACTCAGTACTCCTTCTCGTGGTGCGCATCTTCTTCGGCATTATGTTTCTCACCCACGGATATGACAAGCTGATGGCTCACGCCACGATGGCCGACATCTTTGCCGATCCCTTTGGACTAGGTAGCACCATATCCTTCTGGATGGTAGTGTTTGCCGAACTCGTGTGTTCGTTGGCACTCATCTTTGGCATTCTGCAACGCATTGCGCTTATCCCCATGATGGCGACGATGGTCGTAGCCTTCTTCGTGGTGCATGGTGGGGCTCCCTTTGCAACCAAAGAGCTGTCATTCATCTACCTTGCAGCATTCGTCTTGCTCTTCATCACCGGCCCAGGCAAATACTCTTTCGATGCCATCATAGGCAACTACGTACTGCCAGAGAGAGGTGCTTATACTGAAAGTTGAAATATATTGACACCGGTTCGTCATTTCCCAAAGTTTTTCATACTTTTGCAGAGATAATGAAACGGTTATGAAAAAACTTTCCCACACCTTCCACTACATGCTCTGCACCTATGAGGAGCTCACCGAGCAAGACCGCCAGCTCATCGATGCCGCCAAGCTTACCACCGAGCGGAGCTATGCCCCCTACTCCCAATTTCACGTAGGAGCAGCTGCCCTCCTTGCCGACGGCACCATCGTCACAGGAAGCAATCAAGAGAATGCCGCCTACCCCTCGGGGATGTGTGCCGAGCGCACCACCCTCTTCCATGCCGGTGCAGCCTACCCCGAGAAGGCTGTGACGGCATTGGCCATAGCAGCCCGCGCCAAAGGAGAGTTTACTAAGACACCCATTGCCCCCTGCGGTGCTTGCCGCCAAGTGATGCTCGAGGTGGAGAACCGCCACCAACGCCCCATCCGCACCCTACTCTACGGCAGCGAGGGAACATATATCATAGAGGAAGGCATCGCAGCATTACTTCCTCTGACGTTCGACAGCTCTTTCCTGGAATAATCGCGCCAAATTGTCACACTCTCGCCAGTAAGTGTACATATCCACAAAGATATGTCACCCAAAAACCTTATGGCACAACATTTGTTCATACAAAACATGTGACATAATGTCCTATATATAATATAGAGATTAGAACAGATAATTGCATAAATAACATATGAGCACTCAAGAAGAAAAGAAGATGACCGATGAGGAGTTAGAGGTTACCGTTGAGGGAGCCACCGATACTCCAGAGAATACCGATAGTGTAGACAATACCGAAGAGCAACTCCCCGAGGAGCCTCTGAGCGAAGTGGATCAGTTGAAGCTACAGCTCGCCGAAGCCGAGGCGAAGATTGCAGAGTTGCAGGACCGCTACTTGCGCCAGGCTGCCGAGTTTGACAACTACCGCAAGCGCACCATGAAAGAGAAGGCCGACCTCATCAAGAGCGCGGCCGAGAAGGTTATCGTAGCCGAGCTACCCATCGTGGACGATATGGACCGCGCCCTCGACAACATGGAGAAGGGCATGGATGCCGACGCCTGCATCGAAGGCTTCAAACTCATCGCGCAGAAGTTCAAGAACACCCTCATACAGCAGGGATTGGAAAAGATTGAAACCGACGGACAGGATTTCGACACCGACTATCACGAGGCCATCGCCCTCATCCCCGCACCCACCGAGGAACTCAAAGGCAAAATCCTCGACTGCGTGCAGGCAGGCTACAAGCTGGGCGACAAGGTAATACGACATGCCAAAGTTGCCGTTGGCCAATAAAGGGGGGACCCACCCCTTCCCTCCCTATAGGGAGGGGATTGAAGAGGACACCACAAACGAACCAATATAACAAGATAACACAACCAATATAAAACATTAATCTTCCGCGATGCACGCATCACCCCTCTTCGGGAGGGGCAGGGGGAGGCTCCCATTATGGAAAAGAGAGATTACTATGAGGTCCTAGGCGTCGACAAGAAAGCGTCGGCCGACGAGATCAAGAAGGCATACAAGAAGATGGCCATCAAGTATCACCCCGACCGCAACCCGGGTGACAAGGAGGCCGAGGACAAGTTCAAGGAGGCTGCCGAAGCCTATGAAGTGCTGAGCGACGACAACAAGCGTGCCCGCTATGACCAGTTCGGCCATGCCGGCATGGGTGGTGCCGCAGGTGGTGGCTATGGCGGACAAGGAATGTCTATGGACGACATCTTCTCGATGTTTGGCGACATCTTCGGTGGCCATGGCGGCTTTGGTGGCTTCGGTGGTTTCGGCGGTGGTGGCCAGCGTCAGCAGGCACGTCGCTTCCGTGGTTCAGACCTCCGCATCAAGGTGAAGCTCAGCCTCAAGGAGATTGCCGAGGGCGTAGAAAAGAAACTCAAGCTCAAGAAATACGTACCTTGCGAACATTGTAGTGGAACAGGCGCCGAGGCTGGCTCGGGCACAGAGACCTGCCCCGAATGTCATGGTACAGGTTCGGTGACACGCACCCAGCAGAGCATCTTCGGCATGATGCAAACCCAGAGCGTGTGTCCCCGATGCAACGGTGAAGGCAAGATCATCAAGAACAAGTGCCCCCACTGTAGCGGCGAGGGCATCGTATATGCCGAAGAGATTGTTACCGTAAAGATTCCCGCAGGCGTAGCCGAGGGCATGCAACTCTCCATGAATGGCAAGGGCAACGCTGGTAAGCGTAACGGCGTGCCGGGCGACCTGCTCATCCTCATCGAAGAGGAACCCCATGCCGAGCTCCTGCGCGACGAGAATGACCTCATCTACAACCTATTGCTCGACATCCCTACAGCCACACTTGGTGGCACAGCCGATATCCCCACCATCGACAGCAAGGTGCGCGTGAAGATTGAACCCGGCACACAACCAGGCAAGGTGTTGCGCCTGCGTGGCAAGGGACTGCCCAGCGTAAACGGATACGGTACGGGCGACCTCTTGGTAAACATCAGCGTCTACATCCCCGAGACCTTGAGCCGCGACGAAAAGGCAGCAATGGAGAAGTTCCAGAAGTCCGACAACTTCCGCCCCAATGAGAGCCTAAAAGAGAAAATCTTCCGCAAGTTTAAGAATCTCTTCGACTAACACAATCAATAAGTAGTACTACTTCCCTCCCCCACAGGAGGGAAGTCATTTTTAGTTTGGCAGAGTATGATAAAGTCATTGTGCATTGTAGGCATCGGAAGTTTCTTTGGAGGAGCATTGAGGTATTACCTATCGGTGCTTATGCGGAACTTTTGCAATACGGGATTTCCGTGGGCTACATTGACCATAAACCTCTTGGGATGCCTCGCATTTGGAGTATTGCTCTCACTGTTTCATCGGTCGGGCGGCACACATAATTCTTGGTATCTGTTGCTCACGACAGGGCTATGTGGCGGATTCACCACTTTCTCGACCTTCGCGAATGAGAGCATACAGATGCTGCAAGGGGGAAATATCATTGGTTTTGCCAGCTATGTAGCAGCTAGCATCATCCTTGGTCTCGCACTCGTGGCTTTAGGATATTGGATTGCAGGTTAGCGGCACAACTAATAGTTTATGAAGTAACTTCATATTTCTCGCTCGTTTGTTCGTACCTTTGAGGAAATCTCGAAGGTATTATGTACTCGCTTTGAAAAATATTGGAGTAAACTTCATATTTCTCGCTCGTTTGTTTGTACCTTTGTCAGACAATGATTGAAAACAGACAAACGATTACATCTATGATACAGTTTCAATGCGACTATAACGAAGGAGCGCACCCACTGATACTACAGCGCTTGACCGAAACCAATATGGAGCAGACCATAGGCTATGGAGAGGATCACTACTGCACTCAGGCAAGAGAATTGATAAAACAAGCCTGTGAAAACGATAATATAGACGTGCACTTCTTAGTGGGAGGCACACAGACCAATACGACTATCATTTCCCACACGCTGCGTCCCTATCAAGGAGTGCTGACAGCCGCAACAGGACATATCAACGTACACGAGACCGGAGCTATAGAGAGCACCGGACATAAGGTTCTATCCATAGAATCGTCCGACGGCAAACTCACTGCCACTCAAATAGAAGAAGCCATGCAAGCCCATCTCCAAGAAGATGGCCCCGAGCATATGGTGCAGCCAGGCATGGTATACCTATCGTTTCCGACAGAGGTAGGCACCATATATACCCACAGTGAGCTGAAGGCAATCAGTACAGTGTGCCGCAAATATGAGCTACCGCTTTTTGTTGACGGAGCGCGTCTCGGATATGGCCTATGCTCACCCAAGTGCGACATCACATTCCCCCAGCTAACGCAACTGGCCGACGTGTTCTACATTGGCGGCACCAAGGTGGGTACACTTTTTGGCGAAGCAGTGGTAATCACCAATGAGACATTGAAGCGCGATTTTCGATACAGCATCAAGCGCCACGGAGGCATGCTTGCCAAGGGCCGACTGCTCGGTTTACAGTTTGCCACACTCTTCACCGACAACCTGTACATACAGATTGCGCAGCACGCCATCGACGAAGCGATGCGCATCAAGGTTGCGTTACAGGAGGCTGGCATCAGTTTTTTGATTGACAGTCCCACCAACCAACAGTTCCCCATCTTCAGCAATGCACAACTCGAAGCACTCAGTCAGAAATACCGTTTCTCCACATGGCAACGAATAGACGGAGAGCACACAGCAGTGCGCATCTGTACCAGCTGGGGAACAAAGAGCGAAAATGTTGACCAACTTATCGAGGATATAAAAAGATTAAAGGCCTCTACACCCTAAACTCTAAGGTTCGTGTAAACCAAAGTTCAATAATGGAATTGTTAAACTCTGAACTCTTCACTTTTAACTCTTCACTCAAAAACATATGACCTATCAAGAGACCATCACCTATTTATATAATAGTGCCCCTTTATTCCAAAATATTGGGCAGGGGGCCTATAAGGAGGGATTGAGCAACACGTATGCCTTGGACGAACACTTCGGCCATCCCCACCGCACCTTCCGTACACTGCACGTGGCAGGCACCAATGGCAAGGGTTCCTGTTCGCACACACTGGCTGCGACATTGCAAGCTGCAGGATACAAGGTAGGTCTCTACACTTCGCCACATCTCGTAGACTTCAGGGAGCGTATCCGCATTAACGGGACCCCCATTGAGGAGCAGTTTGTGATTGATTTCGTAGAGCAGCACCGTTCGTTCTTCGAACCGCTGCATCCCTCGTTTTTCGAACTCACCACAGCGATGGCCTTCCACTATTTTGCTGAGCAACAGGTCGATGTAGCCGTCATCGAAGTAGGACTTGGTGGGCGACTTGACTGCACCAATATCATCAGCCCCGATCTCACGGTAATCACCAACATCAGCTTTGACCACGTCGGTTTCTTGGGCAACACACTGGCCAAGATTGCTCACGAGAAAGCAGGCATCATCAAGCCACACACACCTATCATCATAGGTGAGCACAATGAGGAGACACGCCCTGTATTCGAGGCTGAAGCTACCGAAAAACAAGCACCCATCATCTTTGCCCAAGAATCTCCAATGGTTGTGAGCAAGGGCGGTGGTGCCGACTATGACATCTACCAAACTACATCTTACAAGGACTTACAAGTAGCACTGCGTGGCTACTGCCAGGAGAAGAATGTAAACACCCTACTCCATGCCATCGGTGAGCTGCAACACATCGGATACAACATCAACGAAAGTGCTGTGCGTGAAGGATTTGCCCACGTGTGCCAACTCACGGGACTTATGGGTCGATGGCAACAACTCTCGACCTCGCCCCACCTCATCTGCGACACCGGTCATAACATCGGTGGCTTCCAATACATCGTGCCACAGATACTCGCCCAGCCCTGCAAGCAACTGCGCATCGTGTTCGGTATGGTCAACGACAAAGACATCAATGCAGTGCTCGCCCTGATGCCCAAGCACGCCACCTACTACTTCACCAGAGCTAGCGTAGCCCGCGCCCTTCCCAGTCAGGAGTTGAAAGCCTTGGCAGCAGAGCACGGACTACACGGAAGCACCTATCCCACCGTAGCAGAGGCCACACAAGTAGCCCTTGCTGAAGCCAACAAAGAAGACTTCATCTACGTAGGTGGCAGCAGTTTTATCGTTGCCGATTTACTTTCCGCGTGGAAGCAAATCTGTAAAAACTAAGTATTTTGCCATATTGAAG
>JAZRFA010000012.1:0-5506 GCA_045661085.1 Bacteroidaceae bacterium | reverse complement strand
TCCCTGCTAACGTAAGCGGAAGCATCATCCTGCGCAGCGCATTCGGTGACCAGGCCGCTCTCGAAGGCCTCGCTGAGGGTACAGCCATCAATATTGATACCGAACTCACCGTAAAGCTCCCCGGAAGCAGCATCTATGGTTTCGAGGGTATCGATGCTACAGCTACCATCAATCAGGTGGAGAGCATCACACTCGCTACCGAGAACGATGCGACGAGCGTAGAGGCAAATAAGACTTTGGTGGTGACCGCTACACTCAACGATGACGTGACCTTCCCCGCAATCGAGTGGACAAGCAGCAACCCCGAAGTGGCACGAGTACAGGGTGGTCTCGTAATCCCCGTCAAGGAGGGTGAGGTGACTATCACCGCAACTGCCAAGGACGGCTCGGGCCTCGCAGCAAGTGTAACTATCAAGGTTACTCCTAAGGTTATGGGTCCTGGCGTAGATGTGACTAACCTCTCTGAACTGAGCAATGACAAGGTGTACACCATCCGTAGTGCTCGCGCTTTCCTGCTCTATAGCGAGGTGGAGGGACTCACCAATACGCTCTGCACAAGCAGTGGTAAGAAGGTAGGCTCAGTGACCTACTCACTGACCGACCCCAACCTGCAGTTCCGCATCGAGAAGCAGGGCGACAACTACTACCTCTATAGCGTAGGTGCACAGAAGTATGTCAGCGGAAATGGTAGCTATGAGACCAATGCGTCTACTGCCCTGAAAATAGAAAATGTAGGAGGTGCCTATCCTTGGAAACTCATCATCGGAAGCAATGGTATGAACTCACAAGATGGTGGACAGACCGATAGTGGTATCATCATCAACTCATGGACTACCACCGATGCCGGTAACTGCTATCAGATTGTAGAAGCTGGCGAAAAGACTGGCACTGGCATCGAGGATTCAGAAATCACTATTCAGGATTCAGAGTTCATCTATGACCTTCAAGGACGCCGTGTAGAGAATCCTGGCAAGGGCATCTACATCAAGAATAGCAAGAAGGTGGTGATAAAATAAACTACTCTAAAGTTAACATAAACAGAGAAACGAGGGTGTGGTCCACACCCTCGTTTTAGCAATCAATACCCGTTATGGACAAAACTAACAAACGACTCGAATCCTTGGATGTGCTACGTGGCTTCGACCTCTTCTGCCTCGTAGGCTTGGAGGCTGTGATGCATGCACTTGATGGTGCTATCGACGCGCCATGGTTTGATGGCGTGATGCGCTGCTTTACCCACGTCGATTGGGAGGGCTTCTCCCCATGGGACTTGGTGATGCCACTCTTTATGTTCATGTCGGGCATTACCATCCCCTTCGCCTTGGCCCGCTACAAGCGTGAGGGAAACAAAGGGGTGGCCTACCGCCGTATCGCAAAGCGCGTGTTGCTTCTATGGCTTTTCGGTATGATGTGTCAGGGTAACCTTTTGGGACTGGATCCCGATCGCATATACCTCTACTCTAATACCCTGCAAGCCATCGCTGCAGGCTACCTGATAGCTGCGCTGCTTTATCTCAACACATCGGTGAAGACGCAGGTAGCCACTGCCGTAGTATTATTGCTCGCCTTTTGGGCGTGTATGGAATGGATACAGGTGGATGGGTATGGCGGTGGGTGTTACACCACTGAGAGAAACCTCGCCGAGTGGATAGACCGCGTCGTGCTGGGACGTTTCCGTGATGGAGCATCGGTGAATGACGGCACCGTCGTATTTGCCTCGTGGTATCATTACACATGGGTGCTCAGCACCATGACCTTCGGCGTCACTACGTTGACTGGCGTTTTTGCTGGGCATATCCTCAAGAGTGACAATATCGCCTCGACGCGTAAGTTCTATTATCTCCTCGCTACGGGCCTCTCACTGGTTGCCATCGGATGGCTCTGGGGATTGCAGGTGCCCGTGATAAAGAAGCTATGGACCAGCTCCATGGTACTCGTGAGCAGTGGCTATTGCTTTGTGCTTATGGCGTTGTTCTACTGGGTTATCGACTGTATGGGATGCAACAAACATATAGGTTGGCTCAAGGTATATGGTATGAACTCCATCACCGCCTATATGCTGACTATGTGCGTCAATTTCACCAGTGTGTCCTCCTCATTGCTCTATGGCTTGAGGCAATATGTAGGCGACTACTATCCTGTCCTCATTGCTCTGGGCAATGCCGCCATCGTCTACCTCATCCTGTGGATGATGTATAGAAGACAGGTCTTCTTGAAGATATGATCAAGCTGAAAGGTGAGGTTATTCTGCGCTCGCTGAGAGAATTTGCAAATAAATTTGCTTTCTCGCTCGCTTCTTCGTATCTTAGCGACTCAATTTAATAATATAATCAATAGGTATATGAAAAAATTTACTTGCGTACAAGACATAGGCGACCTGCATGAGGCAGTAGCCGAGGCATTGGAGATAAAGAAAGACCGCTTCGCCCACGTGGAGCTGGGACGTAACAAGACACTGATGATGATCTTCTTCAACTCATCGCTCCGCACCCGCCTCAGCACACAGAAGGCGGCGATGAACCTGGGCATGAACGTCATCGTGCTCGATGTGAACCAGGGGGCGTGGAAGCTCGAGACGGAGCGTGGCGTCATCATGGATGGCGACAAGGCAGAGCATCTTCTCGAGGCTATCCCCGTGATGGGCTCTTACTGCGACATCATCGGCGTACGCTCTTTTGCCGGCCTCACCAATAAGGCCGATGACTATGAGGAGCGCGTCATCGAGCAGTTTATCCGCTACTCGGGTCGACCCGTATTCAGCATGGAGGCTGCCACACGCCACCCCTTGCAGAGCTTTGCCGACCTCATCACCATCGAGGAGCATAAGAAGACCGAGCGTCCCAAGGTGGTGCTCACCTGGGCTCCCCATCCCAAGGCATTGCCGCAGGCGGTGCCCAATTCATTCGCCGAGTGGATGAATGCCACAGACTATGAGTTCGTGATTGCTAACCCCGAGGGCTATGACCTCGCTCCCGAGTTTGTGGGCAAGGCCAAGGTAACCCACGATCAGGATGAGGCATTGCGTGGGGCGGACTTCGTATATGCCAAGAATTGGAGCGCCTACGAGGACCCCAACTATGGCCAGGTGCTCTCCAAGGACCGCTCATGGACCATCACCGAGGAGAAGATGGCGCTCACCAACAACGCCTTCTTCATGCACTGCCTCCCCGTGCGCCGCGGCATGATCGTGACCGACGAGGTCATCGAAGCACCCACAAGCCTTGTCATCCCCGAGGCTGCCAACCGTGAGATCTCAGCTACTGTAGTACTTAAGCGCTTGTTGGAAAGCCTATGATTAACGTTGTAAAAATCGGCGGAAACGTCATTGACGATGCGGCAGCGCTGGAGCGTTTCTTGACAAAGTTTGCCGCATTGGAGGGTCCCAAGATGCTCATCCATGGAGGAGGCAAACTCGCCACGCGCCTCAGCGCACAGCTCGGTATAGAGACACAGATGATTGACGGACGCCGCGTGACCGACCGCGACACGCTCGATGTGGTGACTATGGTATACGCCGGACTCGTCAACAAGCAGATCGTAGCTCGCCTCGGTGCTCATGGCTGTAAAGCCATCGGCCTCTCGGGTGCCGATGCCAACGTCATCCCTGCCGTGCGCCGCGCTCCCAAGCCCATCGACTATGGTTACGTGGGCGACATTGTGCCCGAGAGGATGAACATCCCCTTCCTCGCCTCGCTTGTGGAGCAGGGCATCGTGCCTGTCTTCTGCGCCATCACCCACGACGAGCAGGGCTCGTTGCTCAATAGCAATGCCGACAGTGTGGCTTCGGCCGTAGCCGTTGCTGCATCGAAGATACAGCCTACCAACCTCATCTTCTGCCTCGAGAAGAATGGCGTGCTCACCGACGTGGACGATGACCTGAGCGTGATCCCCACCATCAACCGCGAGAGCTTCGCCACACTCCGCGCCGAAGGGGTGGTCAACAAGGGTATGCTGCCCAAGATCGAGGGCGCCTTCCGCGCCATCGATGGCGGTGTGACGTGCGTGGTCATCAAGCACGCCGACAACCTCGACAACGAGCTGGAGACACGTATCGTGGAGTAAAAGCGGTAGATTAAGAAAATATCTTAAAAATCTTTCGGAATTGTTTGGTAATACCAAAAGAATACACTACCTTTGCACCGCAATTCCGAAAGGGAATGGCGGGATAGCTCAGCTGGTTAGAGCGCATGATTCATAATCATGAGGTCCCCGGTTCAATCCCGGGTCCCGCTACAAGAGAAGAGACGACACTTAGTCGCCTCTTTTTTTGCAACAATATAGATGTCGCCCAAAACGTCTCGTGTCATTTCGAGCAAAGCGAGAAATCTCGCAGAGTGCCTTGGTGAAAAAGGACTCCTCGGGAAAACTAAAGTTTCCTTCGTCGCAACCGACGCTCATTCCGCGTCGGCCCTGCGCGAGAAGTGCTGAAGCGGGAACGCCCTATGCCGCCAAGCAAGATCAGATTGCGTATATCTCAAGCGTGGCATTCTCCCGCTCTTCGATGCGCTTCTCCCAGCGTTTGAGTCCCTCCCTAAGTTGCTCTCCAGAGCTTTGGAGACTTTCCTCCAAAGAGTCGAGCGTGCGCTCGACGTATCGCTCAAACTTGTCAAGGTCTATGCCCGTACCCTCTTCGTTCATAACAGCCCGCACAAAGGCATTGGTGACATAGAGAAGGGTCAGTCCCGGTGCTTCTGCATTCACGATAAGTATATAGGCATACTCGGTATCCGAGTTGCTCATGTGGACACTCCGAGCACCTTGCTCGGATAAAAGAGTATACTCCGCAGGAATGGCGTCTCCGACGTGCTCCGCAAACATCTTACGCACCGACTCCGCGCATGAGTCGAGCCGAAGCGCTACCATCTCCTCTATCCCCGCCACTCTTAGCGTGCCGCTAATGACTTGCTGGGTCGCCTTGGGTATGCCCATCCCTTCTGAAACATCGTTGAAATGATGATCCTTATTCAGAACAATGTAGGATGCCCCGCTCGCCTCCTTGTACTTGTTGATGAACCGCTCCAGTGACTGAGCGTAGCTTGTCGGGCATATGCATAGTAGGGCTATAATGACTAACAGTTTCTTCATACTCGCTTCCTTTAATTTCATTCGCAAAAGTACCCCGATTTCTTTGCACCGACAACAAATCTTCTCATTTTCTTTGTTTATCATGGGGCATAAAAAAAGAAACGAGAAGCGGATGCTTCTCGTTTCGTGGGCAAAGATGGATTCGAACCACCGAAGTCGAAAGACAGCAGATTTACAGTCTGCCCCATTTGGCCACTCTGGAATTTGCCCTTAACCTTGTCACTATTTCAGAAAACGCATTTGCGACAACTTCATAACGAATTGCGCTTTCTTTTCGTTTGAGCCTCTTGTCGGATTCGAACCAACGACCCCGAGATTACAAATCACGTGCTCTGGCCAACTGAGCTAAAGAGGCGGTCATTATTTGTAGCGCTGTTACCGTTGTAAAGCGAGTGCAAAGGTATGGCTTTTTTTTTAACTA
>JAZRFA010000011.1:0-19313 GCA_045661085.1 Bacteroidaceae bacterium | reverse complement strand
CCAAAGTCGAGGTCATGATAGTCTTGCCAAGGCCCGAAATATTTGCCGTATCCATAGTCGGTGAGCGAAAGGGTAAGGTTCCTCCACGAAGCCTCCACGAAGAGGTCAAGCTCGCCGTAAGGTTCACCAAACAGGGTTTTTGTAGCCCAAAAGCCGAGACAAACTGTCCAGTCATCCTTCTCATAGTCGAAGGTTCCCGTTGGCTGTATGCTGGGGCCTCCCAACTCCATACCACGCCAAAGCGATTTGCTCACAGCGTCTACACCCACGGTCATCGACCAGTCACCACGCTCCTCGGCACTGAGCGGAGCCACCGACGACACACCGAGAAGAAGGACGCAAACCATTGCCAAAACATTGTTTTTCTTCATTTTCTTTCAGATTTATTGTTTAAGGTTAATAAAAATCGGGGGCGAAGATACAACAAAACTATAGTTGCACAAAATAAATAACAGTAATAATCTGACTGCTTACCCACCTTAGCCCCTATATTGTTGTTTCTGAGGGAACAGGCTGTCCGGCTGTCCTTGGGGCATGTAACCTCCTGACTGTGTTGCAGTAAGCAGGGACAACCGGGGATGTACCCGGGCTGTCCTCGCCTACGATAAGTAACGTCACAAAAGCTCAAAATCCTTCGCGAGGCGGAGCATAGAAACGGGCATTCTTGCGTCCCAAGGCACGCAGGCGTCCCTCTTTGACAAAGAGGTTGAGATACTTCGCTGCCAAATACTCTGAACATTCGCACAGCTGCTCCATCTGTGAGCGGTAGATGTAGTCGTGGTCCTCAAAGAAGGCACGCAGACGATGCTCGGCAATCTCACGCGTGAGCAGGGTGCGCACGGCATGACCACCGCTCACAATCTCGGCACCTCGCATGGCCTCCTTCAGCACCTTGCAAGGACGGAAGGTGATGCCCTTGACCGTCACGTCGTGGCGGGTGACGCGGTCGTTCAGGTACTTGGGCTCCTTCAATCCTAACTTCACGCCGAACGAACCGATCTCGTCAATCTGCACCGTACGTCCATCGAGCAGCGCCTCGCTCAGCTCATGGCCAAGGGCATTGAGCACGGCCACCACATCGGCCTTATGAAGCGTACAGGCATAGCTGATGGCTCGGCCATCTCTCTTGTCGTCACTGGCGTAGAGGCCACTACGCTCACACCCATCAAGGGGTTCTTCTCGGTGGCCTCACCTTGCAGGTCATAGCGTGGATTCAACTGATAGGCTATCGTCCCCGACTTTTTCGTTGTTTTCGTCTTTCTCATAGTTTCTTTATTATTATAGTCAACAGATTACACTTGATGACACTGATTCAATTTCTCAACTTGTTTTCTCTCTTGTCAACTGATTACCCATGATATTCTATATCTCATATTGATCTATTATTTACGCGTTGATTAATTCTCCACTTTTGTTAATCTCTAAAGTTTCTTGACGGCGAGAACTTGCGCAAATGGTCACGGACATATGCGCATATCGTCGTGAGCACATGCGCGCATGGTCGCCATCATGAACGAATATTTGCAGGTACAAAATTAAAGAAAGAGCCGTATAAAAGCAAGCATTTACAAGCCTTTTTTATGTGCGGCCCAGGGTATTGACATCGGGATTTTGAGGTTGTATCTTTGCATCAGAAATAAGGCGCTAACGCTCCTTTCGAGTTCTCTGGCCAAGAACTCGGAATATCGGTGGCGATATTCTTTCTGCAGCGAAATCGCTTACGCTCGGCATGGATAAACAAGCTTATCTCTGCTCTCGCTGAATCGCGATTTTGCACCAAGTAGGCAATAGGGAAGTCATCCGGAGGGCACCAATTGTCAAATTGTAAATAAATAGTAATTTGTAAATCGTAAAATTGTAAATAAACATGACAAACCTACCTATTATCAGTACCGTACAGCAACAGCTGACGGCAGTATTTGAACCTATCCTGGCCATGATGCGCGAGCTTATCGAACGCACCAAGGCAAGTAACAAACCTCTGGCGAGGGGAAAGGCATCACCCCTTCTTGGAAGGGGCAGGGGGGAGGCCAAGCGCCCCACTCTCCCCGAGGTGGAGCGCGCCCTGCGTGCCAAGTATCACCTGAGGTACAATGTGCTCACGTGCCGCACCGAGTACCGCGCCGTGGATGCCACGGACGACGTGCCCTACCTGCCCGTGACGAAACGTGTGTATAAGACCTGGCTGTGTGAGCTGCAGGCCGACGGCACAGACTTCTGGTGGATGGGCGGCATAGAGGCCGTGGCCGAGTCGATGCACGTGGAGGAGTACCACCCCGTGATGGCCTACTTCGATGCCCTGCCCCAGTGGGACGGTGAGGATCGCCTCACACCCCTCATGAGCCGACTCACCAAGGACGATACCATGGTGGGCTACCTCTGCCGCTGGATGCTCGCCTTCGTGCACCAGGCACGAGGAGGCGACGCGGTGTTTGCCAACAGCGTGGCACCGCTCCTGATAAGCGACCGCCAAGGCTTGCATAAGAGCACCTTCTGCCGCCTGCTCCTGCCCGAGGAGCTGCGCCACCTGTATACCGACAGCTTCGACCTCTCGGCCGAGGGACAGTGTGAGCGCAAGCTGGCCGACTGCCTGCTCATCAACCTCGACGAGTTTGACCGCTACTCGCCACGCAAGCAGAGCCTCCTGAAGAACCTCATGCAGATGACCACGCTCAGCGTACGCCGTGCCTACGAGCGCAATGCCTCCGTGCTTCCCCGCATCGCCTCGTTCATCGGCACCAGCAACAGCGATGCCCTGCTCAGCGACCCCACGGGAAGCCGCCGCTTCCTGTGCATAGAGATTAACGAGAGCATCGATGTGGAGACACCCATCGAATATGCCCAGCTCTATGCTCAGTGTATCGCAATGCTTGAGCGTGGCGATCGCCACCACTTTACCGACGAGGAGGTGCGAGACATCGAGCTGCGCAACCGCGGCTTCCGCCGCTCGCTCCCCCTCGAAGAGCTCTTCTTCGCCCACTACCGCCTGCCCCGCGAAGGCGAGGAGCCACTGCTGCTCTCGGCGGCCGAGATCTACGACCATCTCTACGACATCGACCCGCGTACCATGCGTGGAGTGTGTCGCCAGAACTTCGGTGCCGAGCTGCGCTCCTTCGGCGCAAAGCGCCGCAAGCATCATGAGCGCAGGGTGTACGAGGTTAAGTTGAGAGTTTAGGGTTGAGTGATGTAGGCTAAAAACGAGGACAACCCAGGAACAGCCCCAGTTGTCCTTGTTTACTACAAGTCAATCAATCGATTACATATGACAAAGACAGCCGGACAACCTGTTGAGAGAAATGGGGATATAGTTGCAAATTCATAAAAAACACAACAAATTTGTACCCCAAAGGGGATGTTTACCTTTTGAGCCATCCCAACTTACCGAACGAAATATCCTCAACTTACCGATTTTAGTCCTTGTTGACAATACTTTGAGGATGCTCAGCGGTATGGCAGTTATACATACCCATTCCATTTGTTAACAAAAAAAAGAGGACAACTAGTTGTCCTCTTTAATTCATATTGTTAATTCCTCTAATGATGGAAGGACTCTTTTAAAGTAGGTCCATCATTATTTAATCAATACTTTCTTTCCATTCACAATATAGATTCCGCCCCTCAGGTTCTCGGTATCTGTCACTTTGCGACCCGTGAGGTCATAAATCACCTGGGCTTCATTATCGCTTCTCAATTGCTCAACGCCTGTAGTAACCATATTCGCAATATAGTACACATCATGAGCCGGCATTGTCTCATAGGCATCTCCTTCCCAACCTAGGAAAGTGTAATCACCTTCTGTTGGCTCATACACATACTCTGGAATAACATCTCCATATGCGACCTCTGCAGTATATACCAGTTCTTCACCTACATAGTAGTATACCTTATATGTATTAACAGAATATGTACCTTCGATGGTGACATCGTGCGCTGGCACAGTTGCAGGCAATTCATTCCAGCCATTGAAAGTGTGTCCCTCCTTCTCTGGCACTTCGGGAGCAACAATTTCACTACCATAAGGCAAGTTCTCCGAGTAGATAACCTCACCATCAACAATGAATACCACATTGTAACTGTTTACAATATAATAACCTTCGATGGTAATATCATGCGCAGGCATAGTCTCAGGAACTTCGCTCCAACCGCTGAAGGTATAGCCCTCCTTTGCGGGAGATTCTGCGGTAATCACTGAGCCATAAGCATAGCTTTCGGTCTTGTACAGCTCTCCATCTACCATATAGGTTACGGTATAGGTGTTTACGGTGAAGCTACCGCTTACCGTAACATCTTTGGCAGGCATTGTACTCGGTACACCACTCCATCCGCTAAAGGTATAACCCTCCTTTACAGGAGCAGTAATAGCTGCCACTTCACTTCCATAAGCAATGCTTTCGGTCTTGTACACTTCGCCGTCGACCACATAGATTATGGTATAGTTGTTTACGGTGAAGCTACCGCTTACTGTAATATCTTTGGCGGGCATCGTCTCAGGCACCTCGCTCCATCCGCTAAAGGTGTGACCCTCTTTAATGGGAGATTCCGCAGCGGTGATGGCTGAGCCATAAGCATAGCTTTCGGTCTTGTACAGCTCTCCATCTACCATATAGGTTACGGTATAGGTGTTTACAGTGAAGCTACCGTTTACTGTAACATCCTTGGCGGGCATCGTGCTTGGCACACCGCTCCATCCACTAAAGGTGTAACCCTCCTTTACAGGAGCAGTAATAGCTGCCACTTCACTTCCATAGGCAATGCTCTCGGTCTTGTACAATTCTCCGTCTACCACATAGGTAATGGTGTAGTTGTTTACAGTGAAGCTTCCGCTTACCGTTACATCCTTGGCCGGCATCGTTTCAGGCACTTCGCTCCATCCGCTGAAGGTATATCCCTCCTTAACGGGAGATTCAGCAGCAGTGATGGCTGAACCGTAGGTAATGCTTTCGGTCTTGTACACCTCACCATCCACGATATAGGTTACGGTGTAGGAATTAGTAGTATATGCTCCGGTAACTGTAACATCCTTGGCAGGCATCGTTTGTGGCAGTCCTGTCCATACGAAAGAGTGACCTACGCGCTCTTCCATTTCGGGAGCAACAACCGCAGCGCCAACCTTGACAAACTGCTCACCGACAGTCTCACCCTCCACGACAAAACGTAACGTAAAACTCGTGAACGTAGCTGTAGCAGCCACTTCACCGTCTGATACATAGTTGTTGCCCTTTGCATCGCTCAACACGATATCCGTCACGCGCAGTTCCGTATCCTGATAAGTTACATCCTCTACCGCAATGTAGTCCAGTGTAAACAACGTTCCGTTTGTTCCTGCAATCGAAGCATTTGCCATTGAGTACACCAATATCTGATAATTGCCTTCACCAATGTCTGTAACCAGATACGAATGTCCCTTTAATCGCTCTGTAATCTTAAGTTTATCCATTGAGGTCCTCATCCCCGACAGCCACTTCACATTCATCTGTATAGCTACGATATCGGTATAGTTGTCGAGTGCGAAAGCAAATTGGTAACCCTCGTGTGTATTGTCACCACTTACGATGATATGGTTCGGTTCATATACCTTACCACTTAACGTCACCGAGCGCATACGGTTCTGCGGGTCGTTGGTATAGACCTGCATCGTCGTCTTGTGCTCGCCTTCAGTGGTGGAAGTATACACCACTATCAGTTCCTTGCTTTCACAAGGGGCGATGGTCAGTGGTAGACTCTCCTCCACGGCATATCCTTCAGAGAGGAAGGTCACCTTGTTTATTGTCAGGTTTACCTCACCGCTATTATATATGGTATAGGTAGCTGTAGCCTTTTGTGTGACGGGCGTGTCGCCAAACTCCAGCGTGCTGTTTCCGCTAAACTTCGGACTCTTTATCACAACATACTCGCCCGAAACTGCCGAAGTCATATTCTCCACTGTTGCATTGCTCAGCACCACCTCTTGCGGATTGAGTCTATAGCTGCCGCTCTGTCCATCGAGACGCACACGGAAAGTCATCAGTTCGCCATCACCTTCGGGCAGCGTAGCGTTGGATGCCGAGTAGAGCAGTAGGGTCAACTTATCACCTTGTACCACTCCCGTAGCCTTGTGGTCGGTGCCGCTACAACGGTTTCCTGCCGCTGCGCTTCCCTCCACATATTTCAGAGCTTCGGGCAGGGTAAACTCGCACTGTGCACCGGCGATAGGCTCCATATTGTTCATCTTCAGCACCACGGTCACCTCCTCATCCGATATACCCTCGGCATGCTGCACATGCAGTTCGTTCACCGAGAAGGGCTGTGCCGTCACCACAGCCTTGCCCGCCTTGGGGTTGATGGCATTGGAAGTGATGGTCACGTTGCTTGTCACCATGCCGCGCTGCTGCGGGGCATAGGTGAGCGTAAAGTTCTGTGTGCTACCGGCTGCTATAGTACAAGGAACGGGCGATGCCGATAGGTCGCTGTTGTCAAAGGCGATGCCCATAATCTCCAGCGGCTCGTTACCACTATTATAGATACTGAGCGTATGTGTATATTCGCTGCATATGGGCACACGGTCATAGTCAATGGTAGGTGTAGTCACCTCTATCTTGGGCGACAGCAGGGTTACCACTCCACTCTCCACACTACAGGTGAGTGCGTTGCCACTGACATCGCTCATCACCACTTCGGGAGTCAACGTATAGTCGGCAGGCTCCTTGCCCAGCTTCATCTTGAAGCGGCATAACTCGTCATCCACTCCTTTGAGCGGAGCCAAAGTTGGGCTGAATATCACCATACTCAGTTTGCCATCCTGCTCGGCAGCCGTCAGGGTGTGCCCGTCAGTACGCTCTGTGCTGAGCACAGCCGAGCCATCCACGTAGCACAGCATATCGCCGAGTGGCACTAGCAGTTCTATTGCCGTCACCGCCGACTCTCCTGTGAGTGTCACGGTCACCTCCACCTCATCGCCGGGGTGTCCCTGCACGGAGGTCAGCGTCACGGTGTTGGCTGCTGTGGCAGTGAGCCATAGGCCCACTGCCATGATGCAACTTATAATCGTTCGTTTCATAAAATTGTCAATTGTAATTTGTCAATTGTCAATTATTACAAATCACTTTCACCGTCTGCATCAACTCGCCATCGAGATAGAGGCTCACGAGATACAGTCCCTTCTCCAATGCACGGGGATACCAAGTATAGGTATACTCGCCCGGTGTGTTCACCGTATGGTAAGCATCGATGATGCGGCCTGCCATATCGCTGAAGGCGATGGTCACTTCGTGGCTACCGCTCTTGCCTATGGTGTAGGGCACATGGAGCACCGTGGTGAAGGGGTTGGGGGAAGGCATCTGCAACTGCACAGCCTCTATTTTGCCTATGCCGGTGGCATTGCCGTCTACAGCAGTGATATTCTTGCCCTTGGTGTCAGAGAGCACCATCTCGGTTACTATTACCTCATCGCCAATCTGCAGCAAAGCATGTGTACCGGCAGGTATGCTGCGCCCGCTCATCGAATAAGCGAGGAAGAGATACTCAGAGTCGGAGGTCCACACGCTGGTCCGCTCCATGCCTGCGAGTGCTTCGAGTGCCGTAATCGCTGTGCCCTTGGCTACACCAAGGCGCACCTGCACACCGCCCAGCGGCTGTGTATTCTCCATATAAAGCACGCCATCCTGCACGTAGTAGCGCACGGGCTCATTGTCGATACCACTTACGCCTATTTCGGCAGAAGTAGTGATGATGCCGATGGTACCCACCACGTCAAGCACATTCACCTTCTGGTCGCTATTCACGTCAGCAGCCTCGAAGATGAAGGGCTGTGGATCTTGATAGGTAATATAGGCTACCTCGGTCACCACATCGGCAATGTCTACACTCATCGAGCCATTGGCATCGCCCTTCTGTGCAGTGAGCGGTGTTGCTGCCACTACATTACTCAAATTATAACTATTCAGCGATGTTGTCATCTGTGTGATATAGTAATAATAAGTTGTACCAGGCTCTACGTCATAGTCGACAAGTTGTTGTTCGTGAATATCGATGGTAGTTTTATTGACTCTAATAGTGTCCATTCTTGTAAAGTATTCCCATTCTCCAACCCAATTCCAATTCTCATCAAACTCAATATAAGTAGAATCAGGAACTTTCGTATAGCGATAAATATTGTATCCAAACAAATCCTCAAAGTCCTCCTCGTCGGTCTCCCAAGTAAGTATAACCTTCCCTAGGCCTGCTTGTGCCATCAGACCTGTAGAGAGGCTTCCTGTCGCTGCTACCATCACATTGAATCGTTTGTTTTCTACGGGGACAACCCATTCTGGGGCAGAAGGTATATACACAGAATCTTGTCTTGATGTTGGATGAGCTAGAATTAAAGTTAGTGTGTCATAATCGGCATACAATTGATTTAAACTTGCTTGTAAAATAGGCACAACTTGATTTTCTGTTAAAAGCAAATTTACGGCTTTGTATAAATGTCCTTGAATTTCAGCGCATTCATTATTTGACAAATATTGTTTATACTCGTCTTTAACAGTTAATTGCAAAGGAACAATACTTAAATTATCAATAAAATGAGAGTTTTCCTCATTAACACCAGGGAATTCAAATCTGAAATAACAATAGGGAACACCAGCATCAATTATATGTGATATTGACGATTCTTGTATAGATAATGTCTGTATCTCGTTAAAATCAACTCCATCATTACTTCCACTAATCCTAATTTTTGATGGAATATTATAAGAACTAAAATTAAAACTACAAGACACAAATCGAGAAGCATTTAAGCCAAAGTCCAAAAAGTATGTGAAATCTTTCCAGAAGTCATCAACTGTTCTATTTGACTCAACACTTATTTTATGTAATAATTGACCTGTCTCATCTGCGACTTTTTTTATCTTCTCACTAATATAGTAATAATCAAAAGCTTCTACTGCATCAGCGACACAGATACGATTCAGTCCATCAGCATTAGTCTTGCCATCAATTGTAAGATAGACTGTATAAACTGTTCTATCTTCATTCCATGAACCATCTTCATTTATTTCAATTTGATCATAAGGTTCCACAGCACCCATCCTCACTGTAGGAGTTATCCTTGTGTCCATTGGACGATTAAAGAAAACCTCAAACTTATGCCTACCTACACCCAAAGAAGGCATCTGCTCAAATTCATCTTGAGCATCGAAACCATCAACAACAACCTTCCATACAATTCCTGGTGCTTGAGAAACAGGACTGACCAACATATTTGACATGTTATAGCTATTCCATCCACATGGTGCTATTGGATTATTAACATCCATGATTCCTATTCTCGCTTGATTCTCATTAGTTGTACCATGATAGCAAGGATACTCTGGTGTATATACAGCAAGTGTAACTCCAGTTCCATCGTCATAATACCAAAAATCCTGTTTGCGTTCTTCGAGTCCAACAAAAACAAAATTATTAAATATATTCGTTGAGAATAGTGACTTGTGAGGAATCATACCATCACTTCCTTCTCTATAAACGTTATTAACAACATTGGTCGAAATACATCTGTTGAATGGGGAGAACACATTTGCCTCAAAATTGTTATTGTATATGTTACAACCTTTTAACGATTGACTTACTTCTCTAAATCGGCAATTTTTGATTATGCATCTGTTAAAACATTCAACATCAGCAATAGAAGTTTCTAATCCATCAAAAATCACATAACTAATTTCGCCATTAAGCGAAATTTCACCGATATTGCCATATCCAGTAAATACAATAGGTTTATCAGGAGTACCATGGCATATAAAATTCCCTTTAACATTCATTGCTGCTCCTTCTGAAAATTTTAAAGTTGTTCCAGGTGAGATGGTAAGAGTAACGCCCTCAGGAACACCAAAATTAGAATGTATTATATACTCTTGGTCTGGAGTTAAGGTCATATCTTCAGTTATAACACCTGTTAACACTCCCGATTTCTTGACCAGGAATTCTATTTGTTTTTTTTGCTCATACTCACCATTCTTAAGTTTTATTATCAAACGAAGATTATGATTGTTTAGAAAATTTTCGTTCAATTTAATGCGAATGGGATTTTTACTTTTTGCACTACCCTGACTGTTCAATATATATCCCAAATCAACTTCATTGCTGATTACCTCAATTGCTGAATTTTTATCCCAGGTGGGATCAACCTCTACCGATAGTTTAATATCTGAAGCATTACCCCAAACGCATCGTACGGTGGGGTACAGGTCTATAATCTCCCCTGATTCGGGCAAACCATCATTGTCTCCTGCTCCGGCATCACTAATCTCTACATTTTGAATCACTACCTCCAACTGTCTGTTGGTGTTATCGAACAAATGTGCCTGATAGGCATCCAATACTCTGGTAGATTCATCGCAGGCATGCACGATATCTCCCACCAAAGTACCGAGGTATCGTTCACGTTCTTTGGTTTGCAATAGACGCGACACCACGCCGGCTACAAAAGGAGTTGCCATGGAGGTGCCACTCAGAGACTTATACTTGCCTCCAGGATAAGTACTCATTATGTCTACTCCAGGTGCATATACTTCGTAGTTAAAGAAATTATCTCCGTGTTTATCATAATTTGTATAATATTCGCCATCGTGGTCATAATTGCTAAAACTTGCTCTGTTGCCATAAGTATCAGTAGCCTGCACACCTATTACCACATCATACGCTCCTGGGAAAAATCTTCCAGGATGTGGGTCAATCAAACAGTCTATATTGCAACTGTTATTTCCGGCCGCAGCAACTAATATCGCTGTTTGAAAAGCTTTCTTGCAAGCTTCAAACTCGGCTAATGAGTAACTAGGGCCACCTCCCAAACTCATACTGATAACATCAGCCCCATTGGCAATTGCATAATCTATTCCTTTTATCACTGTAGCATCTGTGCCCCATCCATCATCATTCAGAACTCTTACTGACATAATCAACGCATCGGGATTAGTTCCGGTGATGCCAATGCCATTGTTGCCTACAGCTGCAGCAATACCGGCACAGTGGGTACCATGGCCATGAGGGTCATCCGTAGCACCTCTGCTTCTGACAACATCCCATCCATGCACATCATCGACATAGCCATTTCCATCGTCATCGACATAGTCCTCACCCTCCGCCTCGGCGGTGTTCATCCAAAGATTATCAACCAGGTCAGGGTGTGTGGTATCGACACCCGTGTCAAGAATAGCTATCACCGGGCGCTTGCTGGTAATCTTGGACTGTGCCCATAGTTGAGGCATATTGATTGCAGGGAGTCCCCACTGCTGAGAATACAGAGGCTCTGCCTGGTATGCTGCTACTTCCTCGGCAGTGTCATACACCTCCGAGCCCTCGCCAACTGTTAGCGTGCGTACAATATAGTTGGGCTCTGCATACTCCACTTCGTCAAGAGCGGAGATTTTCTCAATGGCATCCAGCATATTCGTCTTGCTCTCATCAAAGCGCAAACAATAGAGTTGGTTCAAATCAACATCTTCGACGATTTTGCCCGAAAGCGAGCGCCTGGCCTTGGCTTGTGAAACGATACTTCCCGTAAGTGGCATCAGCTGCTCACTGGCAGAAACCCCAAGATTGCTGAACACTTGGTCCACACGTTTCACATCCGAGGTCACCCCACGACTGAGCGAGCGCACACGAACCTCGCTTGACGACTTGAACTTTACGATCATCTCGCCTTCACAGTACTCGCGACCAGCATACTGGACTATCTTAATCTCTTCGTCTTCATTGTTGCCCGACTGGGCAAAAGTAGATAGTGCTGCCAGTAATAGCACTGAAGTTAAATTAAAGAATTTCATCTTCATATTAATTGAATTTAATAATTATTGCTTTATTATATTTTTTTGAGAGTTAAGTTCGTTTTAGCAAATGTAGGAGACACAATTCCATTATTGTTAGCCGAGTTCATGTTCTTTATTGTATCCTTGAATATGCATAATATATCTTCGATAAAGATACTACCTAACGTTCCAAAGTGAGGAGTAAACAATTGTATGGGTTCACGGAACTTCAGAGACTTTGTTCCCAATAATGCTTCAGCACCCTCTTTGGCACCAGCTGCCAAATAAACATACTGTTTGGGATAGATAGCGGGCGAAAGCAGATGCCCTATGCGTTTGGCTGTGTCGTAAGTTGTTAACGGACCTATACCATTTATATCCCCAATCACGGAATATACAAAGTCGTAGAGCTCCTCAAAGTCCGCAAACCCTTTTGCGAACTTGTTATTGTGAATAAATGGTTTACATTGCTGAATATTTGCTAAAAGCACATTGCTGCGGAGCAAAGCATCTACCGCCTTATTCATGGCACTCCCTGATATACAATACTGATGCCCGTGTCTGTTACATACACACTCTCTTATCACATCGCCTATTGCAGTGTTGCTGTTGTATGCTTTGAGTATCTTATTCATCTCCTCTACCATAGAACAACATCCACATAGTTTCTTATCTATATCGGTACGAAAAGTGGTAGAAATATATCCAAATTGGTAAATATCAATTAAATCAAATAATGTCATATCCGAGGTTTTAGTTATGGACTTCTTTTTTTGCAAATGTACTCCTAATTAACCGAACACGCTTGGTACACATTAGTACATTTAGGCTCTGTACCTGCTTTTACCCGCGGTAAAATGGGGATGGTTTGAAAAATGTTGCTTAATTTTGCATCATCTGACAAAAAAAATGATGGAACCGATAAACGACATATACAAACACCTGCAGGCTGCGATAGAGAAGGCGGTGGGACGAGAGATGGTGACACCGCGCGACTTTGACTACCTGGCGGCACGACTCTTCGATGCCACGGGTGAGAACGTAAGTGCCATGACGCTGAAGCGATTCTGGGGATACCTGGGCGAGAAGAACGAGCGCCAGCCACGACTGAGCACGCTGAACCTGCTGGTGCAGCTTGTGGGATACACCGACTGGATGACCTACTACAAGGAGTCGAGCGCAACAGGAAAGAGCGAGAGCGACTTCCTCAAGAACAACTCGCTGGTGACAAACGCCCTACAGATAGGCACCTTGGTGCTGCTGATGTGGCACCCCGACCGCGTGGTGACCATACGGCACGAGGGCTACGAGGTGTTCACCGTCGTGGAGGCAAAGAACAGCAAGCTGAGCGTGGGCGACACCTTCCGCTGCGGACTCATCGTGGAGGGCGAACCGATGTATCTCGCCCAGCTCAAGCACGAGGGCAGCGAGCCCGTGAGCTATGTATGTGGCCGTGAAGGAGGAGTAAAGTTTAGAGTATTATAAGAATGACCAGGAGCAGTGCACCCATAGAGACGAAATCGTACGCCTTAGGTAGCAAGAGTGCCGAGGAGATTAGGCCCTTGGGCGCAAGGGGTGCTACATCCTATTCATATATCGTACGCATCGAGGGCAAGGAGCACTTCATGAAGCAGCTACGCCCCGAGCTGAAGGACGACTGGCGCTACCGCTCGGCCTACCAGAAGGAGTATGAGGTAGGGCGCAGCATCACGAGCGAGCACATCGTCAACTATGAGGCAATAGACGAGAATGCCGAGGGACTCTACATCCTCATGGAGCATGTGAACGGAGAGACCATCGAGGAAAGGCTGGCATCGGAGCCTGAATACTTCGCGCACGGACGCAACTATGAGAAGCTCTTCATCCAACTGCTGCGAGGACTGAAAGCGCTACACGAGGCGCACGTGGCCTACCTGGACCTGAAGCCCGAGAACGTGATGCTGACACAGGTGAACGGCGACGTGAAGATCATCGACTTGGGATTCTGCTTTGCCGATGCCTACAGTCACACGGCAGGCGCTACGCTGCGCTTTGCCGCTCCTGAACTGCAGAACGAAGGCTGCAAGGAGGTCGATGAGCGCACCGACATCTATGCCTTAGGGCAGCTCATGCGCTATGTGAAGGAGGTGGCCTGCGTAGATATCCCTCCTCGGCTGCAGCGCATCATCGACCGTTGCACACGCCCCGAGAAGAGGGACCGCTATGCCAACGCGGACGAGGTGATAAAGGCCATAACGAGAAAACGCAAGTGGATAAGCACACTGACCATAGCCATGGTAGTCGTGTTGACCGTATGGGGAGGCTGCGAGCTATTTGTCAGGACCGAAAGCTACAGAACCATCGCGCAGCACTTGGGGTGGAGGCTCAAGAAGGCGGACTATGACATACGCTACAAGCGTAACCACTACCGCATCCTATCAGAGGACAGCCTTACCTGCGCTATCGTGGGCGGTATGCGCCTCGACAACCTCTACATCGACGACAGGGTTGTCCACGAGGGCAAGGTATACCGCACCGTAGCCATCGGCGACAATGCCTTCGGAGGAAGGCACATCCGCTCGGCGTATATCCCCGAGGGGATACGCTCGATAGGCCGCAGCGCGTTCAGCCGATGCAAGAAGCTAGTCTCACTACAGCTCCCCACGACCGTGGAAGAGATCGGGCAGGAGTGCTTCCAAGCGGATGATGGAATGAAGAGCCTGCAGCTGTCGGGGCGCATCAAAGAGATCCCGTCAAATGCATTCACCGGTTGCTCCAAGTTGGAGAAGCTCCACATCCCCGAAGGGGTGGAGGTGCTGGGACTCGACTGCTTTGCCATCTGCTTGGCAGTGAAAGGGGTGTCGCTACCCTCGACGCTGAGGGCCATCAGCAGGGGAGCATTCTGGCGCTGCACGAGCCTGAAAGAGATTGCCATCCCGGCCTCGGTGGAGACGATAGGCGAATATGTATTCTATGATTGCTGGAGCCTCACCGATGTGTACAACTATGCTCCCGTGCCGCAGCGCGTGCCGCCTATATTCAATAAGAGCGGCATCACCCTACATGTGCCACGCGGTTCGGAAGAGCTGTACCGCCAAGCCGACCACTGGAACGCGGCCGAGGTGGTCGTAGGGGATTTGTAAAAAAGGCTGTCAGTTAATATTTTTTAGGTTTATAGGGGCTATGTTTCATATTTTAGGGAATAATATAGGAGTTGTCCAACAACACTAAAATCTCAGCGAAGGTGTCATCCCGACAAAGCGAAGCGCCGAGGGATCTCGCGCTGGAACTCTGCCAGGGCACTCTGCGAGATTTCTCGCTTTGCTCGAAATGACACGAGACGTTTTGGACAACATCTATATTATTGCCTATTTTTATTATCTTTAATCTGCTCCGCAGCTTGAAGATAGGCGGCGCCTCGGAAATACTCAAATAAATTTGGTATTTCTCTCGGCTTGCACTATCTTTGTCGCCACTATATTTGAGAAACGTTAACTATTTATGTTGTATTACCTCGTAATAAAGTACGGCATTGGCTGAAAACAGAGTAGAACCTGGTGGTAACATCATCGATATCAAGCACGTGTCTAAATGGTTCGGAGACAAACAGGTGCTGGATGATGTGAGTTTGCATATCAGAAAGGGAGAGTTCGTCACCATCCTCGGTCCCTCGGGATGTGGTAAGACGACCCTGCTGAGAATTTTGTCGGGTTTCGACACGGCATCGGAGGGAGAAATCTTGCTGGAAGGCGCCGACATCACACAGACGCCACCGCATCAGCGACCGATGAACACGGTGTTTCAACGCTATGCGCTCTTTCCACACCTCAACGTATACGACAACATTGCCTTCGGCCTCAAACTGAAGAAGGAGAAGGACAACATCATAGAAAACAAGGTGCGACGCGCCTTGAAGATGGTGGGCATGACCGACTATGAGCATCGCGACGTGAACTCGCTCTCGGGCGGACAGCAGCAGCGCGTGGCCATCGCCCGAGCCATCGTGAACCAACCGCAGGTGCTCCTGCTCGACGAGCCCCTGGCAGCCCTCGACCTCAAGATGCGCAAGGACATGCAGATGGAGCTCAAGGAGATGCACAAGACACTGGGCATCACCTTCATCTACGTCACCCACGACCAGGAGGAGGCGCTCACGCTGAGCGACCGCATCGTGGTGATGAGCGAGGGCGTGATACAGCAGATTGGTACGCCTACCGATATATATAATGAGCCGGAGAACTGCTTCGTGGCCGACTTCATCGGCGAGAGCAACATCCTCAACGGCACGATGGTCGAGGACCGCTTGGTGCGCTTCATGGGCACCGAGTTCAAGTGCGTGGACGAGGGATTCGGCGAGAACGTGCCCGTCGACGTGGTCATCCGCCCCGAGGACATCTACATCATTGCCAAGGCAGACACGGCGGGCGCCATGCTGCACGGACGCGTGTCGTCGTGCATCTTCAAGGGCGTACACTACGAGATGATCGTGCAACTGGCCAACGGCTATGAACTCATGGTGCAGGACTACAATGCCTTTGAACCAGAAACCGAGGTGAGCCTCATCATCAAGCCTGCCGACATACACGTGATGAAGAAGGAGCGCACTTGCAACACCTTCGACGCCACCATCGTGGACGAGACCCACATCGACATGCTGGGAGCTACCTTCGAGTGCCTGCCCTGCGACCTCGAGAAGGGCACCGAGGTGAAGGTGGAGGTGGACTTCGACAAGATTGACCTCACCGACGACAAGGAAGACGGTGCACTCGAAGGAGACGTACGACTCATCCTCTACAAGGGTAACCACTACCACCTCACCATCGTGACCGACGACGATGACTACCTCTACGTAGACACCAACGACGTGTGGGACGATGGCGACATGGTGGGCATCAACATCATGCCGGAGGATATTAGGATAATTAAAAGACCCATCCCCAACCCTTCCCTGTAATGGAAGGGAGTTAAGGACCGTTGAAAGCATAAAAACATTACGATATTATAAACAAGATTGACCGAGACATCCGCAAGTCCTCCCTCACAGGGAGGATTTAGGTGGGTCTTCTATTATGAACAAGATAATCAAACTCTTCTCCCGTCGCAGCACCTGGGCCATCCCCTACGCGGTGTTCCTCGTGCTGTTTGTGCTGCTGCCGCTGGTGCTCATCGGCGTGTATGCCTTCATGGACAACGACGGCGGCTTCAGCATCGCCAACTTCGTGCAGTTCGTCGAGCAGCCCGAGGCGTTCAACACCTTCATCTACTCGGTGGCCGTGGCCATAGTAACGACGTTTTTTACCATCCTGCTGGGCTACCCTGCGGCATATATCCTGAGCAACAAGGAGTTTAACCGCTCCAAGACGATGGTGCTGCTCTTCATCCTGCCCATGTGGGTCAACGTGCTCATCCGCACCTTGGCCACCGTGTCGCTCTTCGACATCACGGGCATACCCCTCGGCGAGGGTGCCCTGCTCTTTGGTCTCACCTACGACTTCCTGCCCTTCATGATCTACCCCATATATAATACGATGATGAAGATCGACAAGAGCCTCATCGAGGCGGCACAGGACCTCGGGGCCAACCAGCTGCGCGTGTTCCTCAAGGTGATACTCCCCCTGTCGATACCTGGTGTGGTGAGCGGTATCATGATGGTGTTCCTGCCCACGATATCGACCTTTGCCATCTCGGAGCTGCTGACGATGAACGATATCCGCCTCTTCGGCTCCATCATCCAGGAGAACATCATGCTGAGCGACACCATGAACTATGGTGCTGCCCTCTCCCTGCTGATGCTGCTCATCATCGGTATCACCAGCGTAGTCAGCGGAGGTGACGACGAGCAGGTGAGCCATGGGGGAATTATTTAAGGGGAGAAGACCCACCCTAACCCTCCCTGTGAGGGAGGGGACTCTGAGTCTGGAGAATTGATAAAATAAATAAGTATAACAATAAAAAACATCCTAACCCTCTCTGTTGAGAGCAGTAATTTGAAAACGGCAAGGCGGAAATCCCCTCCGCGACAGGGAGGGTTAGGGGGGGTCTCCATTATGAACGTAAAAAAACTAATCGCCAAAGGATATTTGTGGATGCTGCTCGCGCTGCTCTACACACCGATCGCCATCATCGCCATCTTCTCGTTCACCGAGACGAAGGTGCTGGGCAACTGGACGGGCTTCTCGCTGAAGCTCTACACCAACCTCTTCAGTGGAGGCATGTCGGGCTCGCTCGTGAGCGCCATACAGAACACCATCGTGATAGCCCTCGCCGCCTCGACCATCGCTACCATCCTGGGCAGCATCGCGGCCATCGGCATCTACAACATGCGTAGCAGGTCACGCAAGGCCATCTCGTTCCTCAACAACATACCGCTCATCAACCCCGACATCATCACCGGTATATCGCTCTTCCTGCTCTTCGTGTGGCTGGGCGTGTCGCAGGGCTACACCACGGTGATACTCGCCCATGTGGTGTTCTGCACCCCCTACGTGGTGCTGAGCGTGATGCCGCGCCTCACGAGCATGAACCCCAATATCTACGAGGCAGCCCTCGACCTCGGTGCCACGCCCTTCCAGGCACTGCACAAGGTCATCATCCCCGAGATCAAGCCCGGCATCATCAGCGGCTTCATCCTCTCGTTTACCCTCTCTATCGACGACTTTGCCGTGAGCCTCTTCACCAAGGGTAACATCGGTCTGGAGACCCTCTCGACATTCATCTACTCCGATGCCCGCAAGGGTGGTCTCACCCCCGAGCTACGCCCCCTCTCCACGATCATCTTCGTCACCGTACTCGTACTGCTCCTGATCATCAACCACCGCTCGGAGAAGCAGGCAAAGGCAATTAAGAAGTAAGAGTGAAGAGTTACACAAACAATATCTTATATAAGAAAAGAATGAAAAGAACACTACATATCTGTCTGCTCATTGCCATGGTGCTGGGTGTGTTCCCTGCAAGCCGCTCCTACGCTGCCGACCGCGAACATACGCTGAAGGTGTACAACTGGGCCGACTATATCGACGAGAGCCTGCTCAACGAGTTCGAGGAGTGGTACAAGGAGCAGACGGGCGAAGAGGTGGAGATTATCTACCAGCTCTTCGACATCAATGAGGTGATGCTCGCCAAGCTCGAAAAGGGACACGAAGACTTCGACGTGGTGTGCCCCTCGGAGTACATCATCGACCGTATGCTGGCTAACGACATGCTCTTGCCCATCGACCGCGACTTTGGCACGACACCCGACTACACCCAGTTGGTGTCGCCCTTCTTCGTGGAGCAGCTGGCCAAGTTTGACCAGTCGGGCAAGCGAGCCAACGACTATGCTGTGGGTTATATGTGGGGTACCACGGGTATCCTCTACAACCCCAAGTACATCACCGACGAGGAGGCCGACTCATGGGGCATCATCTGGGACAATCGTCTCGAGAGCAAGGTGCTGATGAAGGATGCCTACCGCGACATCTATGGCTGTATGATTATGTATGCCCGCTATCAGGAACTGCTCGATGGCAAGGTGACACGCCAGCAACTGATGAACGACACCTCTGACGAGGCTATAGCAGCCGTGGAGGA
>JAZRFA010000010.1:0-4313 GCA_045661085.1 Bacteroidaceae bacterium | reverse complement strand
CAGATCCCCGACGCCACATCACGTGGAAACGAATGAGAAATTACAGCGAAATGCTACGGCCGAGAGTTAATGGTCGTAACGGAAGAAAATATAAGGCGCCCTTTTCGGGCACCCTATATTGGTATCTGGCAGATTGCTTTCGTAACGAGAAGTCGAACCGCAGGCCTCCGCCAGGGCGGTTGGTAGCGGTGATGGTGCCTCCGTGAAACTGTACGGCATGCTTCACGATGGAGAGGCCGAGGCCGGTGCCGCCCTTCTGGCGCGAGCGCCCTTTGTCGACGCGATAGAAGCGTTCGAAGAGGCGGGTGAGTTGCTTCTCCTCTACCCCACGCCCATCGTCCTCGAAGCGGATGCAGTACTCGGCGGGAGTGCTCTCAAGGAGCGACACGTAGATATTCTTGCCCTCGGAGTAGGCGATGGCGTTCTCTGTAAGGTTGCGGAAGATGGAGGCGATGAGCGAGAGGTTGCCCTCGACGATGATGGGCTCGGTGATGTCGGTGTGCAGGGTCAGCCGTTCGCCTTCAGGCATGATGGCCAGTTCACTGGCGATGTCGGCAATGAGGGCGGTGATGTCCACGGGCTCGTGCTCGATGAGGGCATTGCCATCTTCCATACGGGTGATGAGCGACACGTCGGAGAGCAGGCGGCGGAGACGCTCGTTGTTGGCATAGCAGCGTTCGATGAGTTCCTGGCGCTTCTCCTCGCTGAGGTTGATGCCCGATAGCAAGGTCTCGAGACATACCCCGATGGAGGCTACGGGGGTCTTCAGTTCGTGGTTGATGTTGTTGGTGAGCTGGCGCTTGAGGCGTGTCTTCTCCTGCTCCGCTTCCATCTCGTTGATGCGTTCGATGCTGGCCCCTATGCGTCGGGTGATGAAGTAGGCCAGTATGCTGATGACAAGGCTGATGGAGACCATCACCCCGAGGAAGGTCCAGTCGGCCTCGAGCAGGTCCCGCAAGGTGGCTGTATAGGGTATGGCCGTACGTACGATGGCCCGCTCGCCCCGGGTGGCCGAGTAGAAGTATTCGCGTCCGTCGCTGGCCGACAGGCGCCCGATGTGGTAGCCCTCGCCCCTCTTCATGGCCTCGGCCACCTCGGGTCGCTGGCTGTGGTTGTCGAGCGAGTCGGGCGGCAGCATATTGTCGTACACCACCTTGCCCGAAGGGGCGATGACCGATATGCGCAACTCCTCGAAGGGCTGTGCGTGGCTGCCTATGCACTCGCGGTAGTCTTCGCCATCGTCGATAGCACCTACGAGGTGACTGTTGTAGAGTTGCAGCTGGGCATTGACGAAGTGGGTCTTATACTGCTTCTCCCGCACATACTGGAAGCCGATGAAGCACAGTATGATGGTCCACAAGCACGCAATCAGCAACACGAAGAGCTGCTTGTGATATGATTTCCTAATCCCTGAAGCCATAGCCGAATCCTAAGAATCTATTGCAAAGATAAATCAAGGTCTGGTCGAAAGGCGTTGGATGGCCAATTGTTCGTATCGAGTGCCTGGGCGACCATAGTTGGCGTAGGGGTAGATAGAGATACCACCACGTGGGAGGAAGATTCCAGTCACCTCAATGTACTTCGGGTCCATCAGTCTGATCAGGTCCTTCATGATGATATTCACACAGTCTTCATGAAAAGCACCATGATTTCTGAAGCTGAACAGATAGAGCTTCAGGCTCTTGCTCTCCACCATCTTCACATCAGGGATATAGCTGATGCGGATTTCGGCGAAGTCGGGTTGACTAGTAATAGGGCAAAGACTTGTAAACTCAGGACAGTTGAACTGCACCCAATAGTCGTTCTCGGTGTGTTTGTTGTCAAAAGCTTCCAACACCTCGGGAGCGTAGTCCTGACGGTATTCTGTTTTTCTTCCCAACAGGGAGAGTTGATTTTCCAATTCTGACATAAGCGTTCGGTCTTTTGTGTGAAACGATTATTTGCCACCAAATCGCAAGATGTTGTATGAGATGCCGTCATCGTAGACATCGGTCTTCTCGATTCGCTTCAATGCCTTGACGAGGCGAACTGTTATGGGAAGCACCACCACCTCGTACATGGATTTCATGACGATCTGGGTTATCATCAGCAGTATCAATTCGTTGAATGGTATGATGCCACCAAATGCGATGGGGAAAAATATGATCGAATCGATGGTTTCACCAACGGCGGTCGAGATGATGGCACGTAAGGAGAAGTGATTGCCTTTGTGCAGAACCTTCATCCTACTGATAATGTAGGCATTGGCAAATGAGCCGGCAAGAAACGCGAGCAAACTGGCAAGCACGATGCGCGGTGCAAAGCCAAAGACAAAGTTGAAATGCTCGGCACCATCCCAAAACGAAGCAGCCGGCAGATGGACGGCAAGCAGCCCTATGGCCACTACCATAAAGTTCATCAGGAAGGCAATCCAAATGATGAGCGTGATTCTCTTAAATCCCCACACCTCGGCAATGCAGTCATTGATGATGTACGAGATGGGAAAAACCAACATACCGGCTGTGATGGTGGTCACTCCGAAGAAGTCTAGAACTTTGGTTTCGAGAAGATTGGCTGTCACAAGGCAAACGACGAACACGATTGCCAACAGCATGAATAGTACAGATACTTTCTGATTCATAATTCCTGTTTTTTACGTGGTTATCTGGAATACACGTCCGTTGATTGCTCAACGAACCCTCATTTTAGGCTGCAAAATTAGACAAAAATCTCGTAATACTCAAAAGAGTTGGCAAGAATATAGGTGTATTGAACCAAATATCGCGATGTTGTCATCCTTCGTTCCTCAGCACGACACGATACCGATGGCGTCTCAGTCCCTGAAGCCATAGCCGAATCCTGAACGGGTTACAATGTACGAGCCATAGGCCCCAATCTTGGAGCGCAGGCGGGTGATGTTGACATCGATGGTGCGGTCGAGCACCACCACCTCGTCGCTCCACACGCGGCTCAGTATCTGTTCGCGCGAGCATATCGTGCCACGATGGTTGATGAGGTAGGCCAGCAGTTCAAACTCCTTCTTGGCCAACTTCACCTCCTCACCATCGACGGTGCAGCGCTTAAACTCCATATCGAGCACCAGCCCCTCGACCTGCAGCGTGCGGGGCTTCGTGGCTGTAGGCACACCGCTCTTGCCCCCTGCCGTACGGCGCAGCACGCTCTTCACACGCGCTATCACATTACGCACGGTGTAGGGCTTGGTGATGTAGTCGTCGGCACCGAGGTTGAGCCCCATCACCATGTCGTCCTCGGTGTCGCGTGCCGTGCAGAAGATGATGGGTATCGCGGCCGTCTTCACATCGGCCTTCATCATCTTGGCCATCTTGATGCCGCTGATCTCGCCCATCATGATGTCGAGCAGGATGAGCGAGTAGGCCGTGAGGTCATAGGTCAATGCCTGCTCGGCACTGAAGGCGATGTCCACATCGTACCCCTCGTTCTCAAGGTTCAGCCTCAGCACCTCGCAGAGGGTCTCCTCATCGTCCACGATCAATATGCGTTCGGTTGTCATATCTTAATCTATTACGATGCAAAAATATGGATAAAAGCGATACGCTGTACCCCTCGCAAAGAGATTTAACAGAAATGTAACAATCGAGGGGAAAGGGCATATGTTCCTTTTTGGAACACATGAGTAATGATGGGAAGTCGTGAACGAACGAATAACATGCAAAATTTACACGTTAATGGCGTGAAGAAGCCAGTTCCTTTCTATACGCTCAATGTCATCATCTCAGTAGGAAAGAGGAATGTTCTAATGTCACCCTTTTCGAAAAAACATAGTAAAGCCTTCGGTGAATCGATAAAATGCACTAAATTTGTTGCGAGAACCAAAGCGAGAATGTATGAAATCAAACAATATAGAGGTTTCTGAAAAGTTATTCATCGAACAACTGAGAGATATTGTCAGCGCATCGCGCAAATTGGCCTGCTCGGCCATAAATATCGCGCAAGTTAGGCAAAATTGGCTCATCGGACAACGACTTGTAGAACAAGAGCAACATGGACAAACTCGAGCTGCATATGGTGCACGAGTTATAGAGCTGGCCTCAAAGGCGCTGACCGAAGAGTTTGGTCGTGGATTCTCACCTCGTAGTTTGTGGAAGTTCAAACAATTCTATTTGGAATTCAAAGACTTGCAGATTCTGCCGATGGCATCGGCAGAATTCTCTGAGGCAATACTGCCGACACCATCGGCAGAATCTACGCATTTGTTGTCGTGGAGCCATTACGAACGTCTGATGCGTGTTGCCGATGCCGATGCACGCAAGTGGTATCAGCGCGAAGCTGCCGAGCAAATGTGGAGTCATGCT
>JAZRFA010000009.1:0-7516 GCA_045661085.1 Bacteroidaceae bacterium | reverse complement strand
TCTTGGAAATTTTGGATTCCTAAAGACTCCAACATTGAAGAAATACTGTCCTCGTTAAATAACACAAACACAAGAGCAAAAGATATGAATGACTATTCTAATTATATAAGCCTGCTTCAAAAGAATTACAACTTAATATTGAATGGTGCTCCTGGCACTGGAAAAACATACCTTGCAAAACAAATAGCGGCACATATCATCTTTAATGGGAATATTCCTGATAACTTCGAGGAACATCCACTGTTTATAGAGCAATGTGGCTTTGTACAATTCCATCCCTCGTATGATTATACTGATTTTGTGGAGGGTTTGCGTCCGACTCGTCCTAATCAAGATGGCAATATTGGGTTTGAACGAAAGGATGGAGTTTTTAAGATGTTTTGCGCAAAGGCTGTAGCCTTAAAAAAATACTATTTTAAGATAAACGAACAGGATACAAAGGAAATACGCGATAGTATTTTTGATGAGTTTACGTATCTTTACTTTTCATTATTAGATGATATTAATCATAAGAAGATTACTGAAATGGTGAGTGATACGGGGAAACGATATAAGTTAGATATCGGTAATACTGAAAACATACAAATTTACTACAAAGAAGGCAAGAGCCCTAAATCTATAAATCAAAGGAATCTCCAAATTCTATTTGTATATCTTATTCGCAATAACATTTATAGTATACCAAACAATTGGACTAGTACAGACTATTTTAAAATTATATCTGATGCAAGTGAAACGTCGGCATCAACTATTGATTACAAGCATTATGAATGGGCTCTAAAAAAACTACTCTCAAAATACAGAGAAAACCACAATATTAAAGTTTTAGAGCAAGAAGTAATACGCTCTTGCAAAGATAAAAATAAGCCTTACATATTCATCATCGACGAAATCAACCGAGGCGAGATCTCCAAAATATTCGGTGAATTGTTTTTCTCTGTTGACCCTGGCTATAGAGGAGTGAGGGGTAAGGTGCAGACGCAATATCAGAATCTGATTGCAGAGGATGACCCATTCAAAGACGGCTTCTACATCCCGGAGAATGTATACATCATCGGTACGATGAACGATATTGACCGAAGTGTAGAGTGTATGGACTTTGCTATGCGTCGCCGATTTACCTTCAAGGAAATCACCGCCGAGGAGAGTGCAAAAAATATGGAACTCGGCACAGATGCCACAGAAAGAATGATGAGTCTGAACAATGCTATATCTGAGATTGACGGATTCAATAGCTCGTTCCATATTGGTGCTGCATACTTCAAAGGTGTTGATGACTTTGATGCATTATGGGAGTTGAAATTAGCAGGACTGCTCAAAGAGTATCTTCGCGGTATGCCTGATGCAGAGGATTCATTGGAAGCATTGAAGAAAGCCTATTACCTGAACAACGAATGATAACGACCGATTGGAATGGAGGCATAGAAGTCGATGAATGCTTAGCTGCTGACATTAAAGAGATAGCAGCGATTAAGGCGCTCAAAGACCATCCGAACCTTTTGGTATTTCCACATAGTTTTACGGAATACGATGAAGGGTTTGGGGAGCGGTGTATCTGTACTTTCGATGAAGAGGAGAAGAAAATTTACACAAACAACATCGTTGGATTTATAGGCAAGAATAAGGCGCAACTTACCATACGCTCGCGCTTTACCAAGAACTTAGATGAGAAGAATGATGAGGATTTCTTCTTGCATTATATGTTGCAAAAAGTCTTCGGAGTTCACATCTTCGACATGAAGCATACAACGAGCAAGGAAAAGGTCTTCGACTTCTCGCTCTATCTATTCCCTCATTTTCTCAAAAAGGCTCTTCGTCAAGGTGTGTACAGAGAATACCAAACAAGACATTACAATGATGCGAATGTAAGAGGCACTATTGAGGTCAACAGACATTTTCGTGTTAATATGCCCTTTGCGGGAAATATAGCCTATCGCACGAGAGAGTATCTGCACGATAATGACACTACGCAACTTATTCGTCACACCATCGAGCATATACGTTGCCACAAATGGGGAGGTAACATCTTGAGTTGTGATGCAGAAACAAAAGATTTCGTTTCGCAAATCACACAAGTGACAGAGAATTATCAGAAGAGCCAACGACAGACTATCATCAATAGAAACTTAAAGCCTGTACGGCACTCGTTATATACAGAGTATGAGCCTCTGAGAAAGTTATGCTTACAAATCCTACGACACGAACACTTGAAGTATGGTCAGAAGAAGGACGAGATATACGGAGTGTTGTTTGATGGCGCTTGGCTTTGGGAGGAGTATTTGGGCATAGTATTGAAAGAGAGTTTCAATCATTATCTTAAAGGGAGAGGGAAAAGATGGAAACTTTTTGATACTGGGCAACAGATTATCCCCGACTATCTATCAAAGGACTTCTCTGTTGTTGCTGATGCAAAGTACATATTGTTAGACAAGCAGAAGAGCTACAGAAATGAAGAGAGTGCCACGGCCATATACTATAAGACAATCACTTATATGTACAGATGGAATGCAAAGATTGGGTTATTGCTTCACCCTGTGTCTGATAGCGACTCTGTAAAGATTAGCAAGCATCAAATTATAGACACTGAAGGATGTGTTGTTAAAGTAGGATTCCCAATACCTATGTCAGCATGTACATTTGCAGAGTTTGCAAATGCAATGAAAGTTAATGAGGATTTGTATTTGCAAGACATTCATAATGTTGCATGTCTATATAAATAACTTAACCCATACCACTCAATGAAAGGCTACTACAGACACAATAAAGGCAATCTTTATCGTGTACTCTATGAGGCTAAAGACTCCGAGACGTACGCCAAAAGATAGTAGTGTTCACTGATGCACAGGACAGCCCCCCCTCAAAAAAAACGAAAGTTGACTCATCACACGATGGGTCAACTTCTGTTTTATCAAGGTACGGAGGGCTTTACACAATCTTCTTCACGAGGCCAAACATCTTGTAGGGCATATAGCGGAAGGGGAGATCAATCCATGTGCCCGTAGCCACCACCGAGCGACGGTGTGAGAACACCCGGAAGCTCTCCTCGCCATGGTAGCCGCCCATGCCCGAGTTGCCCACACCGCCGAAGGGGATATGCTCGTTGGCGATGTGCATGATGGTATCGTTGATGCAGGCACCACCCGATGAGGTGTGGCGGATGAGGTCCCACCCCTCGGCCTCGTGGCCAAAGTAGTAGAAGGCCAGGGGCTTCTCTCGGCGGGTGATGTAGCCCGTCACCTCATCGAGGGTCTTGAAGGTGAGGATGGGGAACACGGGGCCGAAGATTTCCTCGGTGAGCACGGCCTTGGCACCAGCCTTCTCGTCGGCATCGCTATCAGAGAGACTGATGTGGGTGTCGAGCAGCGTGGGCTCGATGAAGCGCTCGGCGGCATCGGTGCGGCCACCATAGAGGATGTCGCCCTCGGCGAGGTAGCCCTTGACACGCTCGAAGGCGCGGTCACTCACCATACGCACATAGTGCTTGTGGGTCTTGATATCCTTGCCATGCAGCTCCTTGATGGCATGGGCAAAGGCCTTGACAAACTCCTCCTTCACCTCCTCGTGGATGAGCAGGTAGTCGGGGGCAATGCAGGTCTGCCCCGAGTTGAGCGTCTTGCCCCAAGCCACGCGCTTGGCCGCGAGCTTGACATCGGCCGTGCGGTCAACGATGCAGGGGCTCTTGCCACCCAGCTCGAGGATGACGGGAGTGAGGTGCTTCGAGGCGGCCTCCATCACCATCTTGCCCAAGGAGGGGCTTCCGGTGAAGAAGATGAGGTCGAAACGTTGGGCAAGCAATGCCTGGTTGACCTCGCGGTGCCCCTGTACCACGGCAATGTACTCAGGCGCAAAGGTGTCGGTAATCATCTTCTCGATAACAGCCGACACGGTGGGCACATAGGGCGAGGGTTTCAACACTGCCGTGCACCCTGCCGAGATGGCTCCCACGAGCGGATTGAGCAACAGTTGCACGGGATAGTTCCACGGTGCCATGATGAGCGTGTTGCCCAAGGGCTCGCTCACGATGAAGCTACGCGAAGGGAACATCTTGATGGGTGTGGGGCGACGCTTGCGACGGCTCCACTTGCCGATATGGCGGAGGTGGTTCTTCACCTCGCCCATGACGATACTGAGCTCGGTGAGGTAGGCCTCCTCGTAGGACTTGTGGAGGTCTATCCACAGAGCTTCGGTGAGGGGTTTCTCCCACTTGGTGAGAGCCATCTGAAGCTTCTTCAGCATCTGACGGCGGAAGTTGATGTCGAGCGTAGCACCGCTACGGAAATAGGCGCGCTGCGCCTGGATGATTGAAGTAAAGGCCTCCCCCCTGCCCCTCCCGAGGAGGGGTGATTCTGACATCTCGGTAGTTTGGTTAGTATGATTAATTGCCATTGTTGTTCAGTTTTAGCTTTAATGTTTAGAGTTGTTGAATGAAGTTGAGACAATACCTCCGAGTCACCCCTCCTCGGGAGGGGCAAGGGGAGGTCTCTCCTCTACTTTCTGCCGGTAAAGTTATCCATTGTGTGGTAAATACCAAAGACTTTTCCGAAAATAAAGTCGAAAACAGGTATCGGAAGCACAAATTGCCAGAAACGGATGAAGTGCAAGCCGAAGGGGATGCCGCGGAACATGAGGTTCTTCTCGATGGCGCGGATAACCCTCTTAGCCACATACTCGGGCTTGAGGATGGGGATGATGGGCGACTTCACACCGTCGAACATACCCGTATTGATGTAGTAGGGTGTGATAGTGGTGACGCGCACGGGACTTTTCTGCTCCTGAAGCTCGATGCGTACTGAGTCGGACCACCCGATGGCTGCCCACTTGCTGGCACCATAGACAGACATACGGGGATTGCCGAGCATACCACCTGCCGAGGTGATGTTACAGATGTGGCCCACGCCACGGTGAAGCATGTCGGGGAGCATCACGCGAGCCACATACATGGGGGCTATGGCGTTGATGAGCATGGTGCGGTCAATCTCACTGATGTCCACCTGGTCGAAGGTCTTGTTACTGGTGATGATGCCGGCATTGTTGATAAGGATATCGATGTCGCCACACTCCTTCACGGTGGTGGCATAGGCGGCACGTACAACCTCGATGTTGCCCACGTCGACACGATAACCCTTTGCCTTGCCCATGGTTGAGAATTCCTCGACGGTGGTCGCTATATTCTGTTCGTTGATGTCCCAAATGATTACGCATTTCGCACCTTTCTCCAAGGCCATGCGGCCCATAATCTTGCCTATGCCCGAAGCTCCTCCGGTGATAAGCACATTACTGTTCTTGATTTTCATAATTAGCGTTAGTCTTTGCTCTTATTTTTTGCGATGCAAAAGTACAACAATCCACGACGCAAAGGTTTCACACTTGTCCCTCGGCCTCTCCACTCGCCCCCACAGGAGCATCATTCGCCACAATGCCCGTTTAGAGAGGCTTATAAGTCGGCTTTCATCGTGGAAAAATACGATTTTATTTGCGTTTTCGCTCGGCTTGCACTAATTTTGTCATCCTATTTAATAGGTATAATAATATGAAAAAAATCAGAGTAGCCATCGTAGGTTATGGCAATATAGGTAAATATGCATTGGAGGCTTTGGAAACAGCTCCCGATATGGAGGTTGCTGGCGTAGTGCGCCGCAATGGTAATGTGGATTGCCCAACAGAGCTCGCTCCCTACCCCGTGGTGAAACACATTAGCGAGCTGGAGGATGTGGATGTAGCCATCCTCGCCACTCCCACACGCAGTGTGGAACAGTATGCGTTGGAGTGCCTGGCACAGGGCATCAACACCGTGGACAGCTTTGACATCCATAGTAAAATCGTGGATCTGCGCCGCTCGCTCGACGCTGCCGCCAAGGAGCATGGCAAGGTGGCCATCATCTCGGCAGGTTGGGATCCGGGTAGCGACTCTATCGTGCGCACCTTGATGCAGAGCCTTGCGCCCAAGGGCATCAGCTACACCAACTTCGGCCCCGGCATGAGCATGGGACACACCGTAGCGGTGAAGGCCATCGATGGCGTAAAGGATGCACTCTCGATGACTATCCCCGTAGGCACTGGTATACATCGCCGCATGGTATACATCGAGTTGAAGGAGGGCTACAACTTCGATGAGGTAGCAGCTGCCATCAAGGCCGATGCCTACTTTGTGAACGACGAGACACACGTGATGCAGGTGCCCTGCGTAGATGAGCTCAAGGACATGGGTCACGGTGTGAACCTCACCCGCAAGGGCGTGTCGGGTGTGACACAGAACCAGCTCTTCGAGTTCAACATGCGCATCAACAACCCCGCACTCACCAGCCAGGTGCTCGTGAACGTGGCCCGCGCATCGATGCGTCAGCGCCCCGGTGCCTACACGATGATTGAAATCCCTGTTATCGACATGCTCCACGGCGACCGCGAGGAACTGATAGCACATTTGGTATGATTTTATAAATTTAGTTTAGTGTTTAAAGTTTAGAGTTTAGGGGACCATCCGGAAGGTAAACAGCGCAAAGCAACCCTAAACACTAAACCCTAAACCCTAAACCCTAAACCCTTATAAATGGCAACACTACGATTCGAGGTTATCGGTGAGGCGTTCAAGAAACGTCCCTTAGAGGTGGAGGCACCTGCCGAGCGCCCTTCGGAATATTTTGCAATCAACGTATTCAACAAGGAGAAGATGGCACGCTATCTCTCCCCCGAAGTATACAATAAGATGGTCGACGTGATGGAGCACGGAGACACCATGGACCGCGCCATTGCCGACCAAGTGGCTGAGGGAATGAAGCGCTGGGCCATGGAGCTGGGTGCTACGCACTACACGCACTGGTTCCACCCACTCACCGATACGACAGCCGAGAAGCACGATGCCTTCGTGGAGCACGATGGCAAGGGAGGCATGATAGAGGTGTTTGACGGCAAGTTGCTCGTGCAACAAGAGGGCGATGCCTCATCGTTCCCCAATGGTGGCATCCGCGCCACCTTCGAGGCACGCGGTTACTCGGCTTGGGATCCCACATCGCCCGCCTTCGTAATGGACGACACACTCTGTGTGCCCACCGTATTTCTCTCTTATACGGGAGAGGCACTTGACTACAAGGCTCCCCTGCTCAAGGCACTGCACGCCGTAGACAAGGCAGCCACAGAGCTGTGCCACTACTTCGACCCTGAGGTGTAGCGCGTGACCTCATTCCTCGGCTGGGAGCAGGAGTATTTCCTCGTCGACGAAGGTCTCTACGCTGCACGCCCCGACCTCCTCATGTCGGGCCGCACACTCATGGGCCACGGCTCAGCCAAGGACCAGCAACTCGAGGATCACTACTTCGGTGCTATTCCCGGGCGCGTGGCAGCCTTCATGAAGGAGCCCGAGATTGAGTCGCTCAAGCTCGGCATCCCCGCCAAGACACGCCACAACGAGGCTGCGCCCAACCAATTTGAGTTGGCCCCCATATATGAAGAAACCAACATCGCCTGCGACCACAACATGCTGGAAGTCGGAGGCCAAGCGGTCTTAGGAAGACAAACTATG
>JAZRFA010000008.1:0-7283 GCA_045661085.1 Bacteroidaceae bacterium | reverse complement strand
TTGTTGTATGGAGAAGAACTGCGATAAGCCCGAATTGCGTGAGCGCATTGTAAGTGTTGCCACTGTGTTGTTTCAGCAGCATGGCATCAAGCAGGTGCGCATGGACGATGTGGCCAGCGAACTGGGTATATCGAAGAAGACGCTCTATGGGGTCTTTGCCGACAAGGAGGCGATACTGCTTGAAGTGGTGAAGCAGACATCGGCCTCGCTGTGTGCTGGCATTAGGGATATATTGGCTTGTTCGGCTAATGTGTTGGAGCAGATATTCTTGCTTTATAAGCACATTATAGAGCATGCCCGTAAGATAAACCCGCTCTTCTTTACAGAGCTGATACGCTATGCTGAGGTGGAGGCTTATTACGACCATATGCATGCTGAGCACTTTGGATACGTAAGGCAATGGCTACAGCAGGGAGTAAAGCAGGGCTTGTTACGAGATGACATCGACTATGACGTATTCCTGCAACAAGACGGTTTCCAGATAGACAAGTTGCTGCGCAACTCTGCCGTACGCAAATACCCGGCAGAGGTGATATACAATTCAGTGGTGCTCGTGCTATTGCGAGGATTGGCTACGGAAAAGGGATTAGCAATCATTGAAAACCTAAGATGAACATTACATATATAAAAGACTAATGACAATGAGAAAGATGTGTAGTATCGGCATACGTCCGATGATGATGGTAGCCTTGATGCTATGTGCATTGAGCACCATAGCACAGGAGAAATTGGCGCTGACGCTCGACCAGGCAATAGAGATTGCCTTGAGCGATAACCCGACCATCCAAGTAGCTGAGCAGACGATTCAGTTGAAGAAGATCTCAGACAGAGAGACAGTAATGGGCTTGCTACCCGAAGCTTCGATCACAGGTGCCTATACCCGCACCATCAAGAAACAGACGATGGTGATGAACGGCATGAAGTTCCAAGTGGGTATCCCCAACCAGTATCAAGGTGGTATAACAGTGAGCCTGCCCGTGTTTGCACCCGCACTCTACAAAAGCATGAAACTCACTAAGACCGATGTGGAGTTGGCCGTTGAACAGGCACGTGCTTCGAAGCAGGATCTCGTGAATCAGGTGACCAAGGCTTTTTATCAGGCATTGTTGGCTCAAGACAGCTATGCCGTATTGGAGAAGAGCTTCAAACAGAGCGAAGAAAACTTCCGTATCGTGAATGCCAAATATGAGCAGGGGCGTGTAAGCGAATTTGACAAGATTAGCGCAGAAGTGCAGATGCGCAATCTGCAGCCTTCGGTAATCTCCGCCCGCAATGGTGTGGAACTTTCTAAACTGCAACTCTTAGTATTGATGAATATTGAACCTGAGACTGAATTTACGCTTCAGGGTAGTCTGAACGACTACGAAGAAATCGTATTTGCGGGCATTTTAACCAATGAAACCAATTCATTAGAGAATAACAGTTCATTGGCACAAATGGACATGAATGTGAAGATGCTACAGCAGAACCTCTCGCTCAACAAGCAGAGTTTTGCTCCGACAATAGCATTGCAGTTTAACTATATGTACACTTGCATGGCTAACGACTTCAAATTTAAAGACTACGAGTGGAATCCCTACAGCAACGTATCACTCAGTGTGAGCATTCCCGTATTCAAATACAAGAACTTCTCTACATTGAAAAAGACCAACATACAAATCAGCCAACTGATGCAAAACCGCGACTACACAGCACGCCAACTTGCGATGCAGCAGCAAAGCTACCTTAATAGCATGAACGCCAGTGCCGAGCAGGTATCGAGCAACAAGGAGGCCATTATCCAGGCCCAGAAAGGTCGCGACATTGCCGAGAAGCTCTACGAGGTAGGACGTGGCACTGTGCTCGAGCTCAATAGCGCTGAAGTAGCATTGACACAAGCTAAGTTAACCTATACACAAGCCATCTATGACTACCTCACCGCCAAAGCCGACCTTGAGAAATTGCAAGGCAAGGATTATGTAAAGTGATTGACAACTTAATAAATAAACAAAAAACATATAGAACAATGAAAAAGACAGTAATCTCGTTTGCAGCGCTGGCGATGACCGCCCTGTTGATCGCATGTGGAGGAAAGTCGCAGGAGGCACAGCCCACAGCGACAGTAGAAGAGGTCAAGCCTGCCGTAAAAGTGGCTCAAGTGTATGTGCGCCCTGTAGACCAGGTGCGCGACTATGTAGGTACTGTAGAAGCTGAAGTGAAGAACAACATTGCTCCCCAAACAATGGGCCGCATCAGCGAAATCTTTGTAGAGGTGGGCGACCACGTACGCAAGGGACAGAAGCTCGTGAAAATGGACGCTGCCAGCCTTAAGCAACTTACCTTGCAGATTGAGAACCAGAAGGTCGACTTTGCCCGCATCAAGGAGCTCTATGCTGTAGGTGGCGTATCTAAAGCAGAGTTTGACAATGCCAAGATGTCGCTCGAAGTCGCCGAGACACAGTACAACAACATTATGGAGAACACCCAGTTACTCAGCCCCATCGATGGTATTGTGACCGCTCGCAACTACGATAATGGCGACCTCTACTCAGGTGCAGCCATCCTCACCGTAGAACAAATCAAGCCCGTAAAGTTGCTCGTCAACGTATCCGAGAACTACTACTCTCGCGTGGAGAAGGGCGACAAGGCTACCATTACCCTCGACGCATTGCCTGGGGAGACCTTCACAGCATCCGTATCGCTCAAGTACCCCACCATCAATGCGGCCACCCACACCTTCCCCGTGGAGCTGACCCTCGCAAACAAGGATGAGAAAGTACGCCCTGGAATGTTTGCCCGTGCGCAGCTCAACTTCGGCACAGAGAATCACGTGGTGGTTCCCGACGTAGCCATCGTAAAGCAGCCCGGCTCTGGTGAGCGCTTCGTATATGTATATGATAATGGTAAGGTGAACTACGTGAAGGTAGAGCTGGGCCAGCGCCTCGGCGATGCATACGAGCTCTTGGGCGGTGTTGCTGACGGCACAACTGTTGTCATCGCAGGCCAAGGGCGACTGACTGATGGCGCTGAGGTGAAAGTGGAGAAGTGATATTAACTTACAATTTGACAATTTACGATTTACTATTTATTTAACGATTGAATTATTTGAGAGATTCATTGTTGGTTAGGGTAATCGCTAAATTGTATATGAATTGTAAATAGTAAATTTGTTAATAGTAAATCAACATTATGAGTTTATACGAAGGTTCGGTCAAAAGACCGATTATGACCGGTCTCATCTTCGCCGCTATCGTGGTGTTTGGTGTGTTCTCGGTCACCAAACTTCCCGTAGACCTGTACCCCAAGATGGATACCAACACCATTATGGTGATGACCACCTACTCGGGTGCCAGTGCTTCGGATATTGAGAACAATGTGACACGCCCCTTGGAGAGCACGCTCAACTCGGTGGCCAACCTCAAGCACATCACTTCGCGCTCGTCGGAGAACATGTCGCTCATCACACTCCAGTTTGAGTATGGCTACGACATCGATGACCTCACCAACGACGTGCGCGACAAGCTCGACATGATATCATCGGCATTGCCCGATGCCGTGAGCACACCCATCATCCTGAAGTTCGACTCAGACATGATGCCTATCCTCATCCTCTCGGTGCAGGCCGACCAGTCGACCAACGGACTCTACAAGATCCTCGATGACAATGTGGCCAACCCCTTGGCACGTATCCCTGGTGTGGGCTCAGTGTCTATCGGTGGTGCTGCCGAGCGAGAGATCTATGTGTACTGCGACCCCGTGAAGCTCGAGGCCTATAACCTCAGCATCGAGGCCATCAGCCAAATTATCTCGGCTGAAAACATGAACATGCCTGGCGGCACGTTTGACATCGGTAACGAGTCATTCCCCCTCCGTGTGGAAGGCGAGTTCAAGGACCCCAAGGATATGGAGAACATCGTTGTGGCCTCAATGGGCGGTAGTGACATTTACCTCCGCGACGTGGCCGAGGTGGTAGATACCATCCAGGAACGCGGACAGATGACCTTTACCAACGGTGTGCGTGGTGCTACCATCATCGTGCAGAAGCAGTCGGGCGCCAACTCGGTAGAGATCTCCAACAAGGTGCTCGAGATGTTGCCCAAGCTGCAGGAGAACCTCCCCGCCGACGTGAAGATTGGCCTCGTAGCCAACACCTCGGAAAACATTGAAAGCTCTATCAGCGGATTGGCCGAAACGGTGTTCTACGCCTTGTTGTTCGTGGTCATCGTGGTGTTCCTCTTCCTCGGACGTTGGCGTGCTACCTTCGTGATCGCCATCACCATCCCCATCTCATTGGTAGCCTCATTCATTTATTTGGCTATCTCTGACGGTTCGCTCAACATGATTTCGCTCGCGTGTCTCTCTATTGCCATCGGTATGGTGGTGGACGATGCCATCGTGGTGCTCGAAAACGTGACGACCCATATCGAGCGTGGTGCCGACCCCAAACAAGCGGCTATCCACGCTACAAACGAGGTGGCCATCTCTGTTGTAGCCTCTACACTGACAATGATTGCCGTATTCTTCCCCATGACACTGGCTGGCGGCATGATGGGTATGATGTTCAAGCAGTTAGGCTGGATGATGTGTGTGATTCTCACCGTATCTACCGTGTCGGCCTTGACCCTCACTCCTATGCTCTGCTCGCAGATGCTGAAGTTGAAGAAGAAGCACAGCTCATTCTATAATATCTTCTACGTACCCATCGAGCGCATGCTCGACAAGCTCGATGCCTGGTATGGTCGCATAATCAACAAGGCCGTGCGCCATCGCAAGAGCATCCTCCTCACTTGTATCGTGCTCTGTGTAGGTTGCTTCTTTACGGCGAAGTATGTAGGTACCGAATTCTTCCCCGCATCTGACGATAGCCGTCTGACCGTGAAACTCTACATGCCCGTAGGTACACGCACTGAGCGTACCCACGCCATCACCAAGGAGTTGGCCGACAAGTGGCGCAAGGACTTCAAGGACGAGGCTCGCGTAGTGAACTACACCGTTGGTCAGGCCAGCGAGGACAACACCTTCGCCTCTATGCAGGACAACGGTAGCCACATCGGTTCGTTCAACATCACCCTCGTCGACCCCGATGAGCGTGAGCGCACCCTCTTCCAAGTGTCTGAACTCATCCGTGCCGACCTCAACCGCTATCCTGAGATCGAGAAGTTCACTGTAAGTGCCGGTGGTAACTCCGGTATGGGTGGCCAGTCTTCAGTCGACTTCGAGATCTACGGCTACGACTTCGATGCTACTGACCGTGTGGCCAAGGAGCTCCGTGCCGAGTTGATGAAGGTCAAGGGTGTCAGCGAGGTGCGCATCAGCCGCTCCGACTACCAACCCGAGATTCAGGTCGACTTTGACCGCGAGAAACTCGCCCGTCACGGCCTCAACCTCTCTACTGCTGCTACCTACCTGCGCAACCGCATCAATGGCTCTACCGCTTCGTACTACCGCGAAGATGGCGACGAGCACTACATCAAAGTGCGCTACGCCCCCGAGTTCCGTACCAGCATCGAGGACATCGAGAATATCCTTATCTACACCTCTTCGGGCGGCTCTGTTCGCATCAAGGATGTGGGCACCGTCGTAGAGCGCTTCTCGCCCCCCTCTATCGAGCGTAAGGACCGTGAGCGTGTCAACACCGTCAAGGCTATCGTGAGTGCCGACGTCCCTATGGGTATCGTCGTGGCAGAGGGTAACAAGATTCTCAAGAAGATGGACATTCCCTTGGGTATCAACGTGAACCTTGCCGGTGACTTCGAGGAGCAGCAAGAGTCGTTTGCCGACCTCGGCCTACTCGGTGTGCTCATCATCCTGCTCGTGTTCATCGTGCTGGCTTCACAGTTCGAGTCGTTCACCGACCCCTTCATCATCATCACCGCCGTGCCCCTCTCTATTGCGGGTGTTATCCTCGCCTTGGCCATCACCGGCACCAGCCTCAATGTGATGAGCCTTATGGGATGTATCATGCTCTTTGGTATCGTAGTAAAGAATGGTATCGTGCTCATCGACTACACCAAGCTCTGCCGCGAGCGTGGCATGAGCGCTATCCAGTCCTCTATCACAGCAGCCAAGAGCCGTTTGCGTCCCGTACTCATGACCACCCTCACCACTATCCTCGGTATGGTGCCCATGGCGCTCGACCAGGGTGAAGGCTCAGAGATGTGGCGTCCCTTGGGAGTATCGGTAATCGGTGGTCTCGCCGTATCGACTATCCTCACCCTCGTGCTCGTGCCCGTACTCTACTGCATGTTCTGCGGTGCAGGATTCAAGAAGGCTCGTCGCAAGCATAGCAAGCAGCTCGCCCTCGACGCCTACTGGGAAGAGAACAAGGGCTCAATGATCAAGAGCAAGAAGAGAAGAAGAAAAGAGTGATATTAATCCTGAATTCTGAATACTGAATACTCTGCAGTTATAATGGAACTCGTGCGGACCCATTCAGCATTCAGAATTCAAAACTCAAAATTATATTGAAATGAAATCCGTATTTATCGCCTACGACCAGGCATATCAAGAGAAGATACTCTTCACACTCGACCACTTCAACTGCCGTGGTTTCTCTATGTTCCCTCAGGTACAGGGACGCGGTAGCAAGACTGGCGAGCCTCACTATGGTAGTCACGCATGGCCCTCAATGTGCTCGGCCATCCTTACCGTAGTACGCGATGAGCAGGTAGACCCTCTACTCGCTGAGCTACACCGCATCGACAAAGAGACTGAGCGTCTCGGCCTTCGCGCCTTCGTGTGGGATGTAGAGAAGAGCATCTAAGCAATTCAGAGAAACTCCATCACCCTATAAGTTTTAAGCCCGGACAAGCAAGTTCGGGCTTAATGTTTTAAGTAGCCATGATAAACATACATAAGTTATAATTGTGCTAAAATGACTCCGAGGAGGAACCTTCAATAAAGTTTTTTCGAAGGTGCGATAAATTTTTATCCCTACAGCGATAATCAACTATCACAGTAGAGATATTTTACTATCTTCAAAGGGATAATAGACTTTAACCCTATCCCCCTCTGCTACAGGAGAAATCTCTCTTGTCGATGAAGAATGCGAGAACAAACTTCAAAGAGAGTATGACGTAGCCTTACGAAAGGCATTACAATCGGGCATGGAGATGCTTTTTTTATTATTCTTGTTCAAAATATTGTCCATAAAGCCTTGTTTGTCGCAATTTCTATGTATATTTGCAAGCTTTAGGTAACAAAAAAAGTAACTAAACCAATTTTATAAATCATAATTCACGAAAAGACTATGGCAAATAGTAAAGAAAAACTTTTCAGCGAGTTTGCACCTACCACCACCGAAG
>JAZRFA010000007.1:0-19132 GCA_045661085.1 Bacteroidaceae bacterium | reverse complement strand
TTATCATCTCTATATCCTGTGCCAAATGCGAGAAATCGGCCGACAAGAGCGAGGGAGCTATCAAGTGATTCATATCAGCTATGCTATTTCTTATGCTTTATAGTGCAAAGTTACGCAAATCGCACATACAAAACAAACGAGCGGGTCTTTTTTGTTGCAAACAGATGTTATAAGAATCCGAATGCGAGGACTACTCGCACTGCATATCAACTCAGCACGTAGCCCTGCAGACTTTCGGGCACTTGCGGTATTACCCTGTAGTTACGTGCCAAGTTTTTCAAGAACTGTAGTGTCGACTCTTTAGGTGCCTGCTCCTTCTCTTGGCGGACAACCTTGCGAACCAGTACAGCAAACTCAGAATCAGAAAGGGAAGAGTAACTTTTCTTCATAGGCAATGTAGTGTTGTTTTGTATAGAGAACGTGAAATCATTGGCATTATTATCCTACGGGAAGCAAAACTCTCATTAATTCATAATTTTGTTTAAACTATTGGTTTGTCTCCGTTCTTTTTCGTACCTTTACGAGATTAAAATGGGGGAGTGGGCACAAACCGCCGCGACTTTCCCTTAGGTACTTTCCAAGTACCCCCGAAATAAGACAACAAAAAACGAACATATACAATGAATTACAAATGGATTTATCAACCTCCCACCGAGCAGGAACGGGCAGAAGCTGAGCTGCTATCCGAAGAGATAGGCATCAGCCCAGTACTGTGCCGGCTGCTACGCAAGAGAGGGGTACGCACGGCTGCTGAGGCGAAGAAATTCTTCCGCCCCAGTCTGCTCGATCTGCACGACCCCTTCCTCATGGATGGTATGGCTGCCGCGATAAAGCGCATCAACAAAGCCTTGGGGCGCAAAGAGCGCATACTCGTGTATGGCGACTACGACGTGGACGGCACAACAGCCGTAGCCTTAGTATACCGATTCTTGCAGCAGTTTACGACCAACATCGACTATTACATCCCCAATCGTTACAACGATGGGTATGGAGTATCATTCAAAGGGGTGGACTATGCCAAGGAGACAGGAGTCAGCTTGGTCATCGTGCTCGACTGCGGTGTAAAAGCTGTGGAAGAAATCACCTATGCCAAGAGCTTGGGTATCGACTTCATCGTGTGCGACCATCACGTGCAAGATGAGGAGCTCCCACCAGCTGTGGCCATACTCAACCCCAAGCTCATCGGCTCCAACTACCCCTACCCTCACCTCTCGGGCTGCGGCGTAGGATTCAAGCTGATGCAAGCCTTCGCCAAAGACAACGGCATAGAGTTCAGCCAGCTCATCCCCTACCTTGACCTCGTAGCGGTGAGCATCGCCTCGGACATCGTGCCCATCATGGGCGAAAACCGCATACTTGCCTACCATGGTTTGCGTCAGATAAACCACAACCCAAGTACCGGGCTGAAAGCCATCATCGAGGTGTGCGGACTAAAGGACAAGGAGATAAAGCTCAATGACATCATCTTCAAGATAGGTCCTCGCATCAATGCCTCGGGCCGCATACAGACAGGGCAAGAGGCCGTAGACCTGCTCACCGAAAAGGATTATAGCAAGGCGCTGGCCATGAGCAACCAGATAAACGAATACAACGAAGCCCGTAAGGACCTCGACAAGAGTATGACCGAAGAGGCCAACGCCATCGTGGACAACCTGGAAGGGCTGGCAGACAAACGCAGCATCGTACTCTACAACGAGGACTGGCACCGCGGCATCATCGGCATCGTAGCCTCACGCCTTACCGAGCTCTTCTACCGACCTTCGGTAGTGCTCACCAAGACAAACGACATTGCCACGGGTTCAGCACGTTCGGTAGCCGACTTCGATGTGTACAAAGCCATCGAGAGCTGTCGCGACCTGCTCGACAACTTTGGCGGACATCCCTATGCCGCAGGCCTCTCGCTCAAGGTAGAGAACATCGAGGAGTTCACCCGACGGTTCGAGGAGTACGTGTCAGAGAACATACAGCCCACGCAAACCGAGGCCAATATCTACATTGACGAAGAGCTGAAGTTCAAGGAGATTAACCACAAACTCTACAACGACCTCAAGCGTTTCGAGCCCTTTGGCCCCGACAACCTCAAGCCCGTATTCTGCTCGCACCATGTATACGACTTCGGCACCAGCCGCGTAGTGGGACGCAATCAGGAGCACATCAAGCTGGAGTTGGTAGATAACCACACCTCCGATGTCGTGAACGGCATCGCCTTCGGACAAAGTTCGCAGGCACGCTACATCAAATCGAAGCAGGCCTTCGACATCTGCTACTCCGTGGAGGAGAACTCGCACAAGCGCGGCGAAGTGCAACTCTTCATCGAGAGCATAAAACCCAGCACAGAGGAGGAGTGAACTACGTAGAGGTACTGCGCGAGCACTTCGGCTACGACTCGTTCCGTAGCATTCAGGAAGATATCATCCGTAGCATAGGCAGCGGACGCGATACCCTCGGACTGATGCCTACTGGAGGTGGCAAGAGCATCACCTTCCAGGTTCCTGCCTTGGCCATGCAGGGCGTGTGCATCGTGGTCACCCCGCTCATCGCCCTCATGAAAGACCAGGTAGCCAAGCTCCGCGAGCGGGGCATCAAGGCCACAGCCATCTACTCGGGCATGAGCCGAGACAATATCGTGGCTGCGCTTGACAACTGCATCCTCGGTGGATATAAGTTCCTCTACGTCTCACCCGAGCGTCTCTCTAGTGAGATATTCCTTACCAAGTTGCGCCGCATGGAGGTGAGCTTCATCACCATCGACGAAAGCCACTGCATCTCGCAATGGGGCTACGATTTCCGCCCCTCATACCTCGCCATCGCCGACATACGCAAGCAGCTACCCGAGGTCCCCATCCTTGCCCTCACCGCTACGGCCACGCCCGAAGTGGTCGACGACATACAGGAGAAGCTCCTTTTCCGTGAGAAGAACGTGTTCCGCATGAGCTTCGAGCGCAAGAACCTCAACTACATCGTGCGCTCCACCGAGAATAAAGAGGGAGAACTGCTGCACATCCTCGCTCGCGTAGAGGGCTCGGCCATCGTCTACGTACGCAACCGAAACAAGACGCGCGAGATAGCCAAGATGCTCGTCGAGCAGGGTATCAGCGCCTCGTTCTACCACGCCGGACTCGACACCCGCGACAAGGACAAGCGCCAGCAGCAATGGACCGAGGGTACCCTGCGCGTCATCGTAGCCACCAATGCCTTTGGTATGGGTATCGACAAGGCCGATGTGCGCCTCGTCATCCACTACGAGATGCCCGACTCGCCCGAGGCCTACTACCAGGAGGCAGGCCGTGCCGGACGCGATGGCCACACCGCCTATGCCGTACTGCTCTACTCTCCCGACGACAAGCGCAAGCTCTCGCGCCGCATATCGGACAATTTTCCCGAGAAGGACTTCATCTACGACGTCTACGAACGCCTTGGCTACTACTACCAGATGGCCGTGGGCGATGGTTTGGGATGCCGCTACGACTTCGACCTCAATGAGTTTTGCCGCGCCTATCACCTACCCATCGTGCAGACCGACAGCGCCCTGCGCCTGCTCACCCAAGCCGGGTACATCCACTACCAAGAGGAAGAGGAGCACACCTCGCGCTTGCGTTTCATTATTCCCCGCGACGAGCTGTACCGCCGCTACGACATCAGCGACACCTCCGACCAAGTCATCCGTACCCTGCTACGCCTCTATAGCGGTGTGTTCAGCGACTATGTGTTCATCGACGAGAAGTACATCAGCGAGATGAGCGGCATCGAACTCGAGCCCCTCTACGAATCGTTGCTCGGGTTGGGTCGCGCACGCGTGGTACATTACATTCCTCGCCGCACCTGCCCCTCGGTGACCTTCACGCAGAAGCGCATCGACACCTCACGCGTCATCATCCCCCCAGCCGTGTACGAAGAACGCAAGGAGAAGTACGCCCTCCGCATCGAGGCCATGAAGGAGTACGCCCTATCCGACACGCAATGCCGCAGTCGCATGCTCCTCCGCTACTTCGGCGAACGCACCTCCCTTCCCTGCCAGCAGTGCGACAATTGCCGTGCCCAGCGAGGTGCGACCTTCCCCGAAGCTCTCTACCAAGCCTATCTCGACATGGTAGACGAACTCCTTGGCGACAATGAATCACACCCCGTAGAGGAGCTCCACGCCCTGCACATTCCTACCGAGCACCTGCGTTCCTTCCTCGCCCGCATCGTGAGCGAGGAGCACTTCATTCTGTGCGATGGCATGATAAGGCAGAGATAAACAGAGAAAGATTTTGCCAGTCCAAGGCCGTCTGGACTCGAGTTCAGTAAGTGTTGGACTGCAGTCCAGAGCCGCATGGACTGAGGGAAGGCTTAGGCAAAATTATATTATTACTAAAGCGCGAGTGGGGAAGAGTTAACACTCTCCCCCACCCGTTTATATATATATCCTTTTTACTTGTGGCGCTTGGCCAGTTCCTCTTCGAGGTCGGCGAGGGAGAAGCCCATCTGCTCGGTGAGCACGAGGAGATGGTAGAGCAGGTCGCCCGCCTCGTAGAGGTAGCGCTCACCATTGCCGTCGATGGCTTCGATGACGGTTTCTACGGCCTCTTCGCCTACCTTCTGGGCAATCTTGTTCACGCCCTTATTGAAGAGGTAGGTGGTGTAGGATCCTTCGGGCATCTTGGCGTGGCGGTCCTTGATGCAAGCTTCGAGGGTGCCGAGGAAGCCCTCGTTGTCACGGGTGTCGAAGCACGACACAGTGCCGCGGTGACAGGTGGGGCCATCGGGGCGGGCCTTGATGAGGAGGGTATCGCCATCGCAATCGGCGTACATCTCTACCACGTGAAGGTAGTTGCCGCTGGTCTCGCCCTTGGTCCATAGGCACTGACGGGTACGGCTATAGAAGGTGACGCGACCCTCGGCCTGGGTCTTCTCAAAAGCTTCTTGGTTCATGTAGCCGAGCATCAACACCTTGAGGCTATCGGCATCCTGTATGATGACGGGAAGCAGTCCGTCGGCTATCTTACTGAGGTTAAAATCTTGGAATTGCATATCTTTATTTTATTATATTCTTACTTTTATTCCTTTTTCATTAAGGGCTTGCTTGAGCACGGGAATGGGTATCTCGCCATAGTGGAAGATGCTGGCGGCAAGGGCGGCATCGGCACGTCCGTAGGTGAGCACATCGGCAATGTCGTCGATGCTTCCTGCTCCGCCCGAGGCGATGATGGGGATGCGCAGGTGCTCGGCCAAACGAGCAAAGGTGTCGCAGGGGTATCCCTGACGCGTGCCATCGTGGTTCATTGAGGTGAATAGCAGTTCGCCCGCACCGCGCTCCTGCGCCTCATGAGCCCAAGCGAAGAGTTCCTTATCGGTATTGCGCTTACCGCCATGTGTAGTTGCAAGCCACTGACCATCGGTGAGGCGGGCATCGATGGCGATGACTACAAACTGAGAGCCGTACTTCGAGGCTATCTCATCGATGAGGTTCGGATTGCGTATGGCAGCACTGTTAATGCTGATCTTGTCGGCACCGGCATCGAGCAGACGGCTGGCATCGTCAATGGTGCTGATGCCTCCGCCTACGGTGAAGGGAATGTCGATCTCGGCGGCTATGCGGTTCACGAGGTGAGTAAAGGTATTGCGCCCCTCTTGTGTGGCGCTGATGTCGAGGTACACCAGTTCATCGGCACCTTCGCGGGCATACTTACTGCCGAGGGCAACGGCATCGCCCACATCGCGCAAGCCTTCGAAGTTGATGCCCTTGACCGTGCGGCCATCCTTGACATCGAGGCAGGGTATTATGCGTTTTGCAACCATAGTTTCAACTCTTCCAATGTTATTCGTCCCTCATAGATGGCCTTGCCTACGATGACGTGGCGGAGGTTCATCTCATTAAGGCGGTGGATATCGTCCATCTTACTGATGCCACCGCTCACGATGATATCCTGCTCGGGATACTTTGCCTGCAGGCGGGCATAGAGGTCGAAGGTGGGGCCTTGAAGCATGCCGTCCTTAGAGATATCGGTGCAGATGATCTCGTGCAAGCCGTGAGGGATGAAGCGGTCGATGAGCGCATCGATGGTCTGCTTAGATTTCTCGAGCCAGCCATTGATGGCTACGCGGCCATCGTTGATGTCGGCTCCGAGGATGAGGCGACCACCACCATACTCATCGAGCCAGCGGGCAAACAGCTCGGGCTTGCTCACCGCCACACTGCCTACGATGAGGTAGTCGGCACCAGCATTGTAGGCATCGTACAGTGCCTTGTCACTCTTGATGCCTCCACCCCACTCTATCTCAAGGGAGGTGCGGATGGCAATCTCCTCCAACACGTGGAGGTTCTTGGGGCTGCTGCTCTTGGCGCCATCGAGGTCGACCACGTGCAAGCGGCGTATGCCTATATCTTGATAACGCAGGGCCATATCAATGGGCGAAGCGTCGTACTGTTTCTTCTGGCTATAGTCTCCCTTGGTGAGGCGCACGCACTTACCGTCGATGAGATCTATAGCAGGGATTACGCTTATCATTGTCAATCTCGTAAGTTTTAAGAGTGGCGAAATTAGCAAAAGGTAAGTAAATAAGCAAAAACTCGACCAGTTTTTCTCTATCGGCCCAAGCAAATCAGCATTCTCATTGCTCAATTGTGAATTTAGTTGTACTTTTGCCAAACGAAAAGAAGAGAGAGATGGAGAAGTTTGAAGTTCATATTCTTGGCTGCGGGTCGGCGCTGCCCACCACACGCCATCATGCCACGTCGCAAGTCATCGACCTGCGCGACAAGCTCTATATGATAGACTGCGGTGAGGCCACGCAGAGCCAATACCGCAAGGTGGGACTCAGCTTCTCACGCCTCGGACACATCTTCATCTCACACCTGCATGGCGACCACTGCTTCGGGCTGATGGGACTCATCTCTACGCTCGGACTCCTGGGCCGCACAGCCACACTGCACATCCACGCTTTTCCCGAACTGGAGACGCTGATGCGCCCCTGGTTGGACTTCTTCTGCGAGGGCATGCCCTACGACGTGGAGTTCCACCCTTTTCCACACGGATGCACCGACATCATCTACGAAGACCGCTCGGTGAGCGTACAGGCCTTTCCCCTGAGTCACCGCATCCCCTGCTGCGGATTCGTGTTCCAAGAGAAACCCACGGCAGCACACATCAAGCGCGAGATGATTGACTTCTACGAGATTCCCTTCAGCCAAATAAACCGTATCAAAAATGGTGAAGACTACGTGACACCCGAGGGTAAGGTAATCCCCAACAGCCGTCTTACCACACCGGCAGCCCCTCCACGCAAGTATGTGTATTGCAGCGACACGCGCTTCAATGCCAACAATGTGCAGTACACGCGCAATGCTGACCTACTCTTCCACGAGGCCACCTTTGCCGAGGACCGCGCTGCACGTGCCGAGCAAACTTGCCACAGCACTGCACGCCAAGCCGCCGAGATGGCAAGCCTCAGCGGTGCCAAGCGATTGCTCATAGGGCACTACTCGGCACGATATACCGATGAGCGCGTGCTGCTTGATGAAGCTCGCGAAGTGTTTTCCCAAACGATGTTGTCGGAGGAGGGCAAAAGCTATAAAGTATAGGACTTATGAAAGAACAACTAACCATAGAAGCCGTTGCTTTACTCGACCGACTCATTGCCACACCTTCGATGTCGCGCGATGAAGCCGCCACGGCCGACATCATAGAAGAGTTTCTCAAGTCCCGCGTCAAGGGCAACGTGCAGCGCATCCACAACAACGTGTATGTGCGCACTCCGCACTGGGACGATGCACATCCCACGCTGCTGATGAACTCGCATCACGATACAGTGAAGCCCTCGGCATCATACACGCGCAATCCCTATGAGCCGACTCACGAGGAGGGACGCATCTACGGGCTCGGAAGCAACGACGCCGGAGCCTCTGCCGTGTCGCTCATCGCTGCTTACCGCTACTATGAGGATGTGGAGCTCCCCTTCAACATGCTACTGGCCATCAGCGCCGAGGAGGAGGTGATGGGAGAGCACGGGATGCGTGCCCTACTTCCCGCACTGGGCAAGGTGGACATGGCGCTCGTGGGCGAGCCTACTGGTATGCAAGCCGCAGTGGGCGAGCGCGGACTGGTGGTGATGGACTGCGTGGCGCATGGCGTACGCGGACACGCGGCCCGCAATGAGGGGGTAAATGCCATCGACATTGCCATCAGGGACATTGAGCGCTTGCGCAATTTCCGCTTCGAACGTCGCTCCGAGCTATTGGGCAACATCAAGATGACCGTCACACAAATCAATGCCGGCACGCAGCACAATGTCATCCCCGATGAGTGCCGCTTTGTTATCGACATACGCACCACCGACGCCTACTCCAATGAGGAAACGGCACGCATCGTAGACCAACTGCTCGAGTCGGATGCCAAGGAGCGCAGCACCCGTGTGCATGCCTCGGCCATCTACGAAAGCCATCCATTAGTAAAGGCAGCCACGGCAATAGGGCGCCAGACCTTCGTGTCGCCCACCACATCAGATATGGCACTGATGCACGGCATACCCTCTCTGAAGATGGGCGTGGGAGAGTCGTCACGCTCGCATGGAGCCGACGAGTTTGTCCTGGAAAGTGAAATTGTAGAAGGCATACAGGTGTACATCGACTACCTCGCCTCGCTGCAAGAGGTGCTATCGTAAGCAAGACAACAAAAACGATAGGCCACCCAATCGGGCGGCCTATCGTTTTCTTCACCAAGTCCTACGACTTAGAAGGGAAGATCATCTGCCTCGTTCGAAGCATTCATCTGCGGAGCACCGAAGGGGTCGGCTACGGGAGGAGGCACGGGAGCGCCAGCCACAGCCACAGGAGCACCAGCAGCAGGAGCCACATTGCGGTCTACCTTCCAAGCGCGGATATCATTGTACCAACGGCCATTATACTCACGGCTATCGATGTCGAACGATACAGTGAGCGTCTCGCCCAACTGGATGTTGAACTGTGCGATGCGGTCGGCACCAAACACATTGAACATCATCTTGCGAGGGTACTGCTCCATAGTTTCCAATACATACTCCTGAATCTTCCATTCATTACCGGCTTTTGAAACACCGCCACGCTCAGCGAGTACGGCTATAATCTTACCTGTCAATTCCATAATATTGTTTGCTTATTGTTTTTTATTATCGTGGCGCGAAGTTACACTATTATTGTAAATGTAACTAATTTTTCTGCCATTTTTTTTGGCCACCCGAGCAGTTTATGTTACTTTTGTGCAAATATCTAGAATACTAACAATAAAAGAATAAATGTTATGAGATTTGTCGTTTCAAGCGCATCACTCTATAGCCATTTGCAGGCAATCAGCCGTGTCATCAACTCAAAGAGCACACTGCCCATCCTCGATTGTTTCCTGTTCAACATTGAAGACAACAAGCTGACAATCACCGCATCGGACAACGAGACAACTCTCGATACCATGATGGAGATTGTCGAGAGCGAAAGCAACTACCAGTTTGCCATCCCCTCGAAGACGCTGCTCGATGCCATCAAGGAACTTCCTGAGCAACCCATCACCTTCGATATCAACACACAGACGATGGAGGTGTCTATCCTGTACATGAACGGTAAGTATGCTTTGATGGGCCAGTCGGCCGACGAGTACCCCATGGCAGCGCTCATGGGCGAGAATAGCGTGAACTTCACCATTGAAGCCGAGACCTTGCTCGGTGGCATCAACCGCACCATCTTCGCTACTGCCGACGACGAGTTACGCCCCGTAATGAATGGTATCTACTTCGACATCTTTACCGATTACGTCACTCTCGTAGCATCAGATGGTCATAAGCTCGTGCGCTACAAACTCTACAATGTAAAAGGCGAAGAGAAGGCCGCCTTCATCCTCCCCAAGAAGCCCGCAGCACTGCTCAAGAACCTCTTGGCCAAGGAGACTGGCGAGATTAAGATTACCTTTGATGACCGCAACGCCACCTTCGAGATGCCCACACATCGTATGATATGCCGCCTCATTGAAGGTCGTTATCCTAACTACAACTCGGTGATTCCTCAGAACAACCCCTTCAAGGTGACCATCGACCGCACCGCCATGCTCAGCGCCCTGCGCCGTGTATCGGTGTTCTCATCACAGAGCAGCAGCCTTATCAAGCTCCGCATGGGTGGCAACGAGCTCCTCATCTCAGCACAAGACATCGACTTCTCAACCTCTGCCGAGGAGAAGCTCGCTTGCGCCTACGAAGGCAACCCCATGAGCATCGGGTTCAAGGCTACCTTCTTGATGGACATCCTCTCAAATATTAACGGTCAGGATGTTGTCATCGAGGTTTCTGACCCCTCACGGGCAGGCGTACTCGTTCCTGCCGAGCAGACCGAGGCCGAAGAGCTCCTCATGCTCCTCATGCCCATGATGCTCAACGACTAATCAACGTCAGATATATACAAATAATAAACAGCCCCGCATACGTGCAGGGCTGTTTTTTTATCTATATTGCTAAGGAGTTGAAATCACTCAAACTCCTGCATCACACGTTGCAGCTTCTCGCGTATACGGTCGTTGCAAAGGTTGCCTATGCTGCCTTCGTGGGTGTGGTGCACCTCACGGGTAGGTTCGTAGGTGTGGTTCTGCACCTGCATGCCCACTTGGCGGTAGGCCTCGCGGAAGGGGATGCCCGAGAGCGCAAGGCGGTTGACGTCCTCCACGGTGAAGAGGTAGTCGTACTTGCGGTCGCTGAGGATATCGGTGTTCACACGGATGTGCTGCAACATCATGTCACACATCGTGAGACACGACTTTATCTCCTCGATAGCGGGGAACATCACATCCTTCAGCAATTGGAAGTCGCGCTGGTAGCCTACGGGGAGGTTCGTTGTCATCAAGGCCACCTCGCCAGCCACACTCTGCAGGCGGTTACACTTGGCACGCATGATCTCAAACACATCGGGGTTCTTCTTGTGCGGCATGATGCTGCTGCCCGTGGTGTACTCGTCGGGGAAAGAGATGAAGCCGAAGTTCTGGTTGATAAAAAGGCATACATCCATGGCGAAGCGGCCCAGCGTAGAGGCCACGGCACCGATGGCATAGGCCGTAGCACGCTCGGTCTTTCCGCGGCTCATCTGTGCGGCTACTACGTTGTAGTGCATGGTTTCGAAATGGAGCAACTCGGTTGTCATCGTGCGGTTCAGGGGGAACGACGAGCCATAGCCTGCCGCCGAACCAAGAGGGTTCTGATTGGCTACCTTATAGGCCGCAGCCACCATCTGAAGGTCATCGACCAACGTCTCGGCATAGGCGCCAAACCACAGGCCGAACGATGAGGGCATGGCAATCTGCAGGTGGGTATAGCCCGGCATCAACACCTCTTTATATTGTTCGCTCAGCGCCTGCAAGCGGTCGAAGAGATGACACACCTCTTCGGCAATGTTCTTGATCTCGTCGCGGAAGAAGAGCTTGAGGTCTACCAGCACCTGATCGTTACGAGAGCGACCCGAGTGTATTTTCTTGCCCACATCGCCGAGGCGCTGCGTAAGCAGCAGCTCCACCTGTGAGTGTACATCCTCGATGCCCTCTTCGATGATAAACTTACCATCAAGAATCTCTTGGCGAATCTCCTCCAATGCTGCGAGCAGCACGGGGAGTTCCTCCTTTTCGATGAGCCCGATGCTCTCAAGCATACGGATATGCGCCATCGAACCCTCCACGTCGTATCGCGCCAAGCGGAGGTCGAGTTCGCGGTCATTACCCACGGTAAAAGTCTCTATCATCTTGTCAGGCTCAAAGCCCTTGTCCCAAAGTTTCATTGTCGTAGTTTTTTATTTAGATTGGCAAAATTAGTGCAAGCCGAGAGAAATATCAAATTTCAACGAGTGAATATAGAGAAACTGCTTGCATTTTTCTCTATTGAGCGAGGCAGAAATTCAACAAAATTAATTTTATCTAGATATTTCCGAGGCACCGCCTAATTTGCTTTTCCCTTCGGCATCTTGCCTACGGCCAGCGAACTTCGTTTGGCATTGGGACTGCTTCCTATTTCCCTTTTACCATTTTACACTGCATTGAAAAAATATTTTCACTTTGTTGAAAAAAGTTTTTCGCTTTGTTGAAAATAATTTTTCGCTATTGTGAAAAAAAAATTGCAAGCCCTTGAAAAGTTTTGCAAAAGCAGCAGCAAATAAGTCCGCATTCATCGAGATTTAGCATTTGAGACAAAACAACTCTTACTCATATTATTGCAAAAGGGTAGAAAGTAAAAGGGCAGCCCTGAAGCTGCCCTTTGTGTGCGTGTGTGTGTTGATTGGTATTGTATAGTCTCTACTTCCTATAAACCATTTCAAGGAAGATGAACATTACTTCAGACGAAACTCGATGGGCATATCGTATCGTACAGATACGGCTTTCCCGCGCTGTTCGCCCGGTCTCCACTTCGGCATAAGGCCGATGACGCGCATGGCTTCGGCATCCAGTTCGGGACAGACGCTATGCTTCACCTTGATGTCGGAGATGCTGCCATCGGTGCCAACAAGAAACTCTACGATAACCTTGCCCTGCACTCTGGCTTGCTGTGCTGCTACGGGATATTTGACATTTCTTGAAAGGAACTTCACCAGTTCGCCCATGCCACCAGGGTATTCGGGTTGATTTTCCACTATCACAAAGCTGCCATTAAAGCTCTTTGTTTCGGAGATTAGGAGATTGGTAGGAAGATTTTCGGCCGTCTCTGGCGCATAACCCGTAACGACCATATCGGGCAAGCCCTGTACAGCCTCGGCCATCTGTACGGTCAACGACTTAGCTCCTCCTTGAGGCACGATGACATACTGGTCTTGCATGCCTACGAACGAGAACTGCAACGCAAGCCCTTCGTAGGTCTCAAACTCAAACTTGCCGCCCTTTTGTGACAGGGCCGCCGAAGCGATGCGCCCATCGTTGGGGTTCTTCGCAAAGATGTTTACGCCAGCAAGACCCTTGCCACTCTTTGCGTCAACGACCTTTCCCGAGACTTTTACCCTATTTCGAGAGGGCGATTCAACACTTTTAACCTCTTCTGCTTTCGCAATCGAAGTTAATTCACTAACTTTGGCACTTGAAATCTCATCCAATGTGTTTGAGACTTCGGGACGGGCAAAGACAGCCACGGATGCTGCCGCCAACGGGAGTACATAGAGGTACTTCAACCGTGCCCACGGATTTGATTTTCTTTTTAGCATCATAGTGATACGTTTTTTAAGTGAACTATGGTTGAGGTTGTTGGCCATAGAGTAGAGCCTTGTGCCAACAGCCTCTTTTATTAATAATCGCTGATATTCCTTCGTGTCTGCTCCACCTTTGATGACCGCCTCGTCGGCCTCGTACTCGTGGAGTGTGCGCAGTTCACGCTTCAGGAGCCACACCGCTGGGTTGAACCATTGCAGCAGGGTGCACGCATCCACCAACAGGAGGTCCCATGAATGGCGGTGCTCGATGTGTGCCAACTCATGGCGTAGCACTTCGCGAGCGCTCTCTTCGATGCTCCGGCGCGACACAACGATACAGTTGAGCCAACTGAAGGGCGAGAGCTCCTCTTCGTGTACATAGAGTTTGATGCTTGCTTTGTGCCGCTCCGCCGTATAGTCAGACAATGGTTCTTGATGAGTCTTACGGAGCAGCATGCCCAGGCGGATGTACGAAACTGCATGATAGCAGACGCAAGCCAGGAAGCCTATTATATAATGGAGTAGCATCGCGTGTTCCCAACCGAAGTCGAGGAGTGGCTTGCTGACCATGTTCGCATCCGCGGCATCGATTGCCACGACACTCTCTGCGTTCATCGCCATCTCCCCGACTTCTACTATCGGACCCTCGCCAAACGTTATCAGCGGCAAAGCGAATGACATCACCAGTAAGGCGAGCAGTGCCACGCGGTTGAACCGATGAAAGGTCTCCTCGCTCATCAGTAGCCGATAGAACGAGTAGAGCAGTGCAAGGCTAAATGCCGACTTCAGAATATAAACTAAAAACGCTCCCATAATATCGTCGTTAGATATTGTTACCCTCTTCGACCATGCGGATGAGCTCTTTCAACTCGTCCAGCGAAATCTCCTCTTCCTTCACCAGGGATGACACTACACGCATGTATGAGTTGTCGAAATACTTACTCACCACTCCCTGCAGTGTCATCTTGCGGTACTCGTCGCGCGACACGGCCGCATAGTACTGATAGGTGCTGCCATAGGCGTTGTGCCCCACATAGCCCAGCGTCTCCAGGTTGCGCACCACGGTAGACATGGTATTAAAATGTGGACGCGGCTCGTCGTACAAGGCAACGATCTCTCTCACGAACATTGGGCCATTCTCCCAAAGGAATTCCATGATTTCCTCTTCTCTACGTGCTAGCTTTTTCATCATAATCTGCCGTTTATGATTATCTATCAATTAGCTTTAATTCTAAACCTCACCATCCAAATGCTTGCTGACAAATGATTTCATCATCTCTCCGCGAATATCGCGTTTGAGAATTGTGCCATCAGGAGCAAAGAATATAGTAGAAGGCACTCGATGAATTCCGTAAACCCTCCATATACTATCCCCTGAATCTACGAGTTGAGGCCATACGATTTTGTCCTCCTCCACCGCAGTTTTCGTACGCGATATGCTATCCCATATGCATACGCCCAATACAACAAGTCCCTTACCGTTGTATTTATCGTGAAGTTCTTTAAGATTAGGGTTCTCCATACGGCATGGCGTACACCAACTACCCCAGAAATCAGCCAATACATAATCGCCCTTACCAACAAAGTCGGACAGCAACAAGGGATTACCTTCCAAATTTGTTCCTTTGACATCGGCAAACATCTTACCCTCATCTGTTGGAATTTGCGCTTTTAGAATTTTCTTCTTTCTAAGCACATCAGGAGTGTTTCCGAGCCAAGGGCCGCAACTTTCGAGCAACTCCAACTGTCTTTCCTTACCTAGGACAACAAACATCTTACTAATAATTTCCGCTCCTACTACATCATTCGTATGTCGTAGAAATATATCTTCAACTATCGGTGAAGCAGATGGACACCAGACATTATAATAATACTCAATATACTCATATCCCCTCCCTTCAAATTCACTACTTGCCTTCTCTTTTACCTCAACCAAACTATCCACAATCGCTTCAACACGAGCCATCTCATCATTGAGGTAGGTTCCCGATGCTGTATGTTGCACAAAATCGACATTAATCTCCCCCTCCTCTAAAACGAAATCAGCATAAAATGCATGAGAAATACCCACCCAGCAGGTATAAGCAGTATCCGGAGCTGTTCCTCGAAAACTTAATATCTTTCCATCAACCACTGCACTATCCACGCAGCGTTCGTCTGCGATGCTATAAGCATAAATAGTCTTTCCGTGAAAACTCGAGTCAGGAAGCTCTCCCCTCACAATATAGTTCTTGCTATCTCCGCTACAAGCGCTTAGCATCACAAGGAACATCGCCATCAATAAAGTTACGTTCTTCATTTTAAAGCATTAAGGTTTTACATAAAATACTTATTTTCATCTATCTCGTCTAACTATTCAAATTAGTTATGCAAAGAAACTAAAAAGATTCGTTCGCAAACTAATTTTTATAGTTAAAAAGCGTTAACAGGGCGAAAATAAGTCTCGAAGTGTTCCATTATGCCGAATGTTACCGTCTGATTTTAGTGAATCGTGGTATTTTAATGATTCCGAAGATAGGCCATTTGCTCTCGATTTATAGGGGATGGAAGATGAAAAATAAGAGTTTTTGCTCCCCATAGGAAATAAAATCGTATATTTGCACGAGAATTATAACTTAGAATATACAATATGGCAGAAATCAATCCCAGCAAGACGATTGTCGTATCATACGACATGTATACCGAGTTTGAAGGCGAGCGTGAGCTCGTAGAGCAGGCTACCGCCGAGCAGCCCTTCCAGTTTACCACAGGTTTGGGCTTCACCTTCGAGGCTTTCGAGGAGAAGTTCAAGGACTTGAAGGAGGGCGACACCTTCAACTTTACCCTCACCAAGGAAGAGACCAATGGCGACCGCCGCGAGGACCTCGTGTTCGACGTAGACAAGCAGATCTTCTGCGTGAACGGCAAGTTTGACGACAAGCAGATCTATCCCGGTAACGTCATCCCTCTCATGAATGCCGATGGCCAGCGCATGAATGGCCTTGTAGTGGAGGTGAAGGACGAGGCCGTGACCATCGACCTCAACCACCCTTACGCAGGCATGGGCCTCGCCTTCGAAGGTAAGGTGCTCTCTATGCACGATGCCACCAAGGAGGAGATTCAGGCACTCATCAACATCATCACCGGTCAGGGCGGTTGCGGATGTGGCTGCGACAGTTGCGGTGGCGGTTGCGACGGCTGTGGCGACCACGACGGAGGCTGCGACTGCGGATGTCATTGATTTAGTGAAGAGGGAAGAGTTAAGAATGAAGAGTTGCCTCCGGGTAGCCTCTAACTCTTCCCTTTTCCCTCTTAATTCTTCCCTCATGAATACTTTCGGAACCCTCTTTACCCTGACTTCGTTCGGTGAGTCGCATGGAGCGGCCATTGGCGGAGTAGTCGACGGGATGCCTGCTGGCATTACCGTAGATATGGACTTTGTACGTGGCGAGATGCAACGTCGTCGCCCTGGGCAGAGTGCCGTCACCACAGGACGCAAAGAACCCGACGAAGTGGAGTTCCTCTCGGGTATCTTTGAGGGACGCACTACTGGTACTCCCATCGGTTTCATCATACGCAATACCAATCAGCACTCGGGCGACTATGACAACCTGCGCGAGGTGCTACGCCCCTCACATGCCGACTACACCTATTGGCAGAAGTATGGCGTGCGCGACCATCGTGGTGGTGGACGTTCATCGGCTCGTGAGACCGCTGTACGCTGCGTAGCCGGAGCTTTGGCTAAGCTCGCCTTGCGCGAACTGGGCATCACCATCCAAGCCTACACCTCACAGGTAGGACACATCGCCTTGGAGAATGATTATACGAAATATGACCTCTCGCTTACCGAGAGTAACATCGTGCGCTGCCCCGACACGGAGAAGGCACGCCAGATGGAGGAACTTATCTTAAAGGTGAAGGGCGAGGGTGACACCATCGGTGGCATCGTTACCTGTGTCATCACGGGATGTCCAGTAGGGTTGGGCGAACCGGTCTTTGGCAAGCTGCACGCAGCGCTGGGCAATGCCATGCTGAGCATCAATGCCTGCAAGGGCTTCGACTACGGGCGCGGCTTCGATGGCATCGGCGAGCGCGGCTCCGAGCAGAATGACCGGTTCGTCAACACAGAGAATGGAATCACCACTGCCACCAACCGCTCGGGCGGCATACAAGGTGGCATCAGCAACGGCCAGCCCATCTACTTCCGCGCTGCTTTCAAGCCCGTAGCCACTCAATTGGGTGAGCAGACCACCCTCGACATCCACGGTAACGAACAGACCCTACAAGCCAAGGGACGTCACGACCCGTGCGTAGTGCCTCGTGCCGTACCCATCGTGGAGTCAATGGCTGCCATCACGGTACTCGACCACTACCTACAATATAGAGCAAATAAGAACATCTAACATACAATAAGAAGGGAGGGTGCAGCAACACCCTCCTCCTTATTTAGTATTTCACGATTAACTTTCTACAGTGTATACTCGGCGTACACGGGTCGATATGCCTGTCATTACCTCGTAAGGGATGGTTCCGAGCCATTCTGCCAGTTGAGTCACGGGCAATTGAGGCCCAAAAATCTCCACACTATCTCCCTCATGACAGGGAATGTCTGTAACATCTATCATACATACATCCATGCAGATGTTTCCCACATAAGGTGCCTTATGGCCATTAACGATGCAGTATCCCTGTCCATTACCGAGGCGACGATTAAGTCCATCGGCATATCCTATGGGTACGGAAGCGATACGCGAAGGACGAACAAGCTTACCTCGACGGCTGTAGCCTACAGTCTCAGTCTCGGGTACATCGTGTATCTGAAGAATCGTACTGCGCAATGTACTAATAGGATGAAGCAAGCGATCGCCCACAGGACTGATACCATAGAGTCCAAGACCGAGGCGAACCATATCGAAGTGATACTCGGGGAAGCGCTCTATGCCCGCAGAGTTACAGATATGTCGCAGTATCTTATGAGGGAAGACCGTCTGCAATGCCGTAGCAGCCTCAACAAAGCGTGCAGCCTGCTGATGGGTAAAAGCATCAAACTCGGGACTATCACTACCCGCAAGATGCGAGAATACAGAACGAGGAATGACAGCCGTCTGTCCTTGAAGACGCTCTATAAGGCGAGGCATCTCATCGGGGCGGAAACCAAGGCGGCTCATACCAGTATCTATCTTGATGTGTACGGGATAATGCATATACCCCTCGCGTTCGCAAGCACGTATCATCTCGTCCAATAGGGTGAAGCTATATATCTCGGGCTCAAGATTATTTTCAAACATCGTCTTGAATGCCGAGAGTTCGGGGTTCATCACGAGAATATTAGCGGTGATGCCTGCTTTGCGTAGCTGCTCGCCTTCATCGGCAACAGCTACAGCAAGATAGTCGACACGATGGTCTTGCAAGGTCTTAGCTATTTCATAGAATCCAGCTCCGTAGGCAAATGCCTTGACCATACACACGGTCTTCACTGTAGGAGCCATCATACTGCGATAGTAATTGAGATTGTCGACCATAGCACCAAGATCTATCTCCAACGTGGTCTCGTGCACTTTTAAGGTCAGTTGCTCAGCTATACGCTCGAAGCCGTAGCTGCGAGAACCTTTAATGAGTATGAGTGAACGACGCAGCTCTTGTATATCGTCAGATTGGAGAAACTCCTCGGTAGTGGTATAGAATGATTTCTTGATATTAAATCGCGATGCCGATGATGTCAAGTCTGGGCCAATGCCAATGATACGCTCTACGCCACGGCTTTCTACCAACTCTGACACTTTACGATAGAGCGAACGGCTACTCTGTCCTGTCTGCAAAAGGTCAGAGAGGATGAGCACGCGCTCACGTCCCTCACGCTCGGGACGACGAGCCATAAAATCTAAGGCGATGTCCAGCGAAGCAACATCAGAATTATACGAATCATTGATAAGCGTACAGCCATTCTTTCCCTCCTTCACCTCAAGACGCATCGCTACCGGTTCGAGGTGTTGCATACGCTCA
>JAZRFA010000006.1:0-1873 GCA_045661085.1 Bacteroidaceae bacterium | reverse complement strand
GGATGGCAACTACGCCTTGCGCAATGATCTGCGCGACCACAGCAAGATGGTGAGTACGCTGAAGGAGGAGCTGAAGAAGTAGCAGCAAAGGTTTGTGGCTTAGAGTGATTAATTCATGAGCATTGCCTTTAGCCCCTGCGGTCGGAGAACTTCGTTTCGTGTTCCCTTTTTTCAACATAAATTCCCGTAAATTGCCCATGAATTAACCACGAATAGAATGAACTAACGAAACAATCAAGCCAAGAAAGTGTACCTTTTTCTGTACGATAGGTGTACAAATTTGTGTACAATTTCTTGGCTTAGTTTCTATGAGAGTCAGTGGGTTATGCTGCTAAAAGTGTAGAGGATGGGATGTCACCTCCTGGGGGTGATGTGGATTGGTTATTAGTCGTGGCAAAAGGTATTAGTTTCGGTCGGTTATCGGTAGGAATTTCGGTAGGTTTTTAGTGCTTAATATATTGTAGTACAGAGGGATAATGGTAGGTTTCGGTAGGTTGGTGTTTTTTGCCTTATATTTTTGCGACACAACCCGTTTTTGCGTCTATAAGTGGAGGCTCTTATTCCACTTTTTTGAAGATTAGGAAACCGTTTCTAACTATCGCACTATGCACAATATTTTTCGCACCTGCAGAAAGTTTCCGCGGTAGTTACCGAGGCATGCCGCGGTAACTTGCGAGATGTGGCGCGCTAACTACCGAGGCATACTGCACTAATTATAGTCACGGATTCCCTATGTAAAGAACGAGTAAAGGGCCTACGAGACAGGTGTTTTCTCGATGAATAGCCCTAAAGAATCAGGATAAAGAGCGATTTGTTGCAAAAAAACATTCGGTAGGTACACAACCTACCGAAACTATCATTCATTTTATTTTATTTCAGTGGATTACAGCTTGCAAACCTACCGAAACTCCTACCGAAACTCCTGCCGAATCTACCGAACTTATATCTGCTTAACCACAGCTTAATTTTGTTTTAGTTGTTTGAGTTCGGTATGAGGGCGCGTCAAAACGACGCACCCTCATTATCGCTCAGATTAGGAGTCGTCACGCCACCATTCGAGTAATCCATATCCACAAAGGAGCGGTAATCACGAACATAAAGATGCTGAAGGCGAGTGTAGAGGTACCTGTGCGCACATACTGCTGATAGCGGCTGCCGATGATGATGCCCGAGAAGGCGGGAGGCAGAGCACCGGCAAGCACCATCATCTGCAACTTCGTGGGATCCATCTTGAAGATGAGACCGACGATGAGTAGCACGGCAGGCATCAGGAGGAGCTTGAAGCAGGTGTTGTAGATGACCTCCTTGTCGAGCTGGAACTTCATGCCCGAGAGGGTGAGGCCTGCGGCAAACACGGCGACACCGGAGTTAGCCTTAGCGATGAGCTCGAAGTTGGGGTCGAGGATCGTGGGGAACTTGATGCCGCACAATACCAAGATAACGGCCAGGATGGGTGCCCAGCAGACGGGAGCCTTCAAAGCTTCGAGCACAGGGTTGCCCTTCTTGGCACCATCTTGCGCCTTGCCCGCACCACTGGAGCCCGCATTGAGCAGAGCCATGCCGATGGGGATGCTCACGGCATTGACCACGATGGAGACGATAGCGATGACGAGTCCCGTAGAGGCGGTATCGCCATAGATGGGTGAGAGCACAGCAAAGCCGAGGAAACCGATGGTGGGCGAGCCGGTGATGAGAGCGCTCACGGCCGCCTCGCTACGGGTGTGCTTGAAGAGTTTATACGTAGAGAGGTACGACAACAGGAAGAGGGCCACGAGGATGACGAGGCTGATGATGAGCAGCTTGCCATCGTCGAACAGCATCGTGCGGTTGGCCTTAACAATGGATACAAACAGGGCTGCCGGCAAAGCATAGG
>JAZRFA010000005.1:0-19801 GCA_045661085.1 Bacteroidaceae bacterium | reverse complement strand
GTAGGGCCAATTGTACATATCCCAATTTCCTGTATGGATATTGTTCTTACCTTCCTTTGATATCGTAACAATAGGATACAACAGTTGTCCGTGGAAGTTGGGACGGTCGTGCCAATACTTGATCATCGGGTTGTAGAACTCGATATGTGCGCTCTCACTGGATAGTACCTTATCAACCACTCTGTTGTACTGATAATTACGCATCTCGATACCCGGTGCAAATGCGAAGTCGCTCCAGTAAAGGAAGGTGGTATAGGGGTTGATGAAGCGGTTCATCAAATATGTACTATATTCGTTCGACCAGCTTGTGCTACCGCTCAGTGAGGTATCATCTATTGACTTGATCATCACATGGGTGGTATTGGGCACAGAGGTTCGCGGAGAACTCTCCAACTTGCCCGAACTCTTGATACTGCCCATATAGTCTACGAACGATTCGTAGAATCCCATATCCGTAGTCATGTGGTACTGGTATATCACATCGGCAAAGTCCTGAATCTTTACATTCTCCTTGAACTCCTTCACTGCCGTCTCCGTTTCGTCATTGCTGCGGTCGATCACCTTGTCATCCTCGGACGATTGGGTCAGTGGCGAGAGGTCTACCGTCTCAGTTACCACCTGATTATTCTGGACATTAATAGGTTTCCGTCCTGGGATTGACAAATCTCCCGCATTTGTAACATAAGCATTAACTCCTTTACCTGCAGCTTCTTGTTGACGCTGTTTGGCATAAAGCAGAGAGCGATAAGAGAATGACTTTTTGTTGCCTTCCCGGTCGTAGGCCTGCTGATAGGTCAGGTACTCGGCCCTGATCTTCTTCTCTCCCTCCTCCAGATACTTGTTGTAGTCATTCGTGTTGACACGCAGTATGGTGTAGCGGAGCTGCTTGCCCTTGTATTTAGTGGGGTTGCTTCTGATTTCACTCAGGTTGATGTCAGATGCGGCACGCCAGGTGACATACCTTCCGTTGCTCTCTCTTGTCTCAGCGATATTCACGTCTTGACCAATCTGCTTCCATACACCACTTCTGGAATTCCGCTCATTATACTCCAGGCGGATTATCATCTTTGTATCCTGCTTGAAGAGATCCTGACGGCTGTGTACAAGACAGAAGTAGGGACGGGTCATCTCATTATAGTAGGATGGAGCGGAGTTGGAATAGCTGTAGGTACCATACTGATTCTCTTTCCACTTGGCATCATCTGGTCTGATGAGGGCAATGTCCCGTTCGGTCAGATAGTCGGGCAGAGCCTCGGTGGCGAAGTATACGGTGCAAGTATCCTTCCAGGCCTGATAGTAATCTTTGCCAGTATCGGGGTTGGTAAATCGCGGGTTACCCCAATTGCCATTCTTGTTCTTCTCCAAAGCATAGCCATAGAGATCCAAGCGGTAGTAGGTCTGAGGCTTCATGGCCGACATATTCAGCGTATAGTCGGTGCGGTTGCCGCTGGTGTTGGTGGCGGTAATCTGGTATTCGTCGCCCGTCTTCGCAGACTTGCTCTTATATTCGGTCAACTTATGGGGCGACAGCTTGAACATATAGGTGCGCTCGGCATTCTTGGCTCCCGTGCCCGAGGTATCATAATTCTTAGCCTCGAGACCGGCATTGGCGGTCTCGTCGAGCAGGCGTATCTCGGTGTCTATCGCCATATTGGTGACAAACTTGGGCACCGTGTAGGGCGATATGCGCTTGTTGTCTTCCCAACCTGCCTCCTTATCATCATAGTTGGGATACACGTCGCCGAAAATCTCGATATCGGCCAGCGGATTAGCATAGTAGGGGATACATACATCGCCCGCCTCGACTTCGATGGCCTGGTTGAACTTGATCATACCACCGAAGAGCGAGCACTTGGCACGCATCTTGCCGTAGAACCAGGTGGGATGAGCGAAGCCTACCTGCAGCAGGGCACCCACTCCGGCCTCTACCAGTGAAATCTTGCCAGAGAATATCCAGAGGTCAATCATCAAGCCTATCTCACCCTTGAGCATGGCGTAGGCCTGGCCTGTGGCGTAGTAGCCGTTGATACCGCGCATGGTCTTGCCGTTGTTGGAGCACTTGGTGGCACCGGCGAGCTTCACTAAGGCGATGTCGAAGCCACCCATTACCGTAGCGTCAAAGTAGGCTATCAGCATATTGGCACCGATAGAGGCACCGGCAGCAGCACCGAACATCAGACCACCCTTGGCCGTGTTGATCATCTTGTTGAGCTGTTCTTCACGCAATTGCTGTGCCTTACTGGTGAGGTTCTGGTTGCCACCGTTGACATCCTTACCGTCGAGGAACTCCTGTACCTCCTGTGGAATATCGGGCAGCACATTGCCATTGGGGCCTACGGGCATCTCGTTGCCGATGCAGAAGTAGGCATTCACCCATACCTTGGCCCAGGCGGCTATGGCATCGTCCTTGTCGCCCAGCTGGAAGTCGATGAAGGTCACCTGACAGCGGTCGCTCTCGGGCTGCGGCTTACCTAACCAGAGGTGCCACTTGGGCTTGCCGTCAGTAATCTCAGGCGATTGGAAGGTAATCTTCAGGTCGAAGTTGAACTTGGCACCGGCGCTGGCCTTGGGCTTACCTTTGTTGCCTTCATTGGTTCGTTCTGCACCAGCAGAGGCCAAATCCTCGTCGTCCTGACCAAAGGCAGCACCCAAGTCGGGAGCGAGCATCGAGAGGTTTTCTACAGGAACATAGTCAGACACCAACTTCTGAGCCACACTGGTCATATCGGCCGAGGCGTCTACAGAGGCTGTCATCTGGAAGTACTCTTCACCTGAAGCAGCACGGCCTGCCGTAGCCCCCTTATAGGTATTCTCGTAGATGATGAGCATCTCGGCATTGAGCAAGCCATCCTTGTTGGTGCCACCACCGATTATGTGGGCGGTACCGCGTAGGCTGAGACGGCCCAAGCGGTCTTCCTCACAGTCGTAGAAGCACTGCAGGGTAAACTTACCGGCCACCACAGTCTCGTCGCTGAAGCTGAGTCCTACACCGAGCATCAAGCCATAGTAGCCATACTGCATCTTCTTCTGGTCGTTGCAGTTGAAGTAGAAGCCGCCGCTCAGCTCGGTGATGCCCACAGGCTGTATGGCACCGAGGGCCTTACTGCCTACTGCTATCTCGAGGTAGCCCCACGATACTTTCTTGCCGTAGTTGCTGACTTCGGGATCGTTCTGTACCTTCTTGAAGTAGCCGCCATCGGCATTGAAGGTAAAGAGGTTGCCGGGGAGTGCTATCTTGAGTGTACCGCAATAGCCATCGCCATACTCGTCGTCGTTCTTCACCGAGAAGGAGCCCTCGACGACGATGCCGCCGATGCTGGAAGCAACGCCGATATCATTGAAGGTGGCACCCTCATAGTCGGCATTCTTGGTGTCCATATCGAACGATGCCCAGATGGTGAAGCCTGCCGTAGCCGACACACTCTCCACGAGGCTCATCTTGGCGTTGATATAGAGACCGATGTGGGTCTCCTCACCTTGACTGCGGGTGGCAATGCTGAACTCGTCGAGGCCGATGCTGAAGCCGGCTACATTGAGGCCATACTCCACTTCGGTATCGAGTTTGTTGGTATCCTCCTCTTTGTTTTCCTCTTTTTGATTGCCGGCTTGCTGGTTCTTGTTGTCTGCTTGCTGATTCTTGCCAGGCTGGTTATTCTTGTTTCCTTCTTGTTGGTTGTTGGCTTGAGCAGAACCTCCCTTGCCACCGCCAAGGGTGACACCGCCGAGGCTCCATCGGCCGAGGTCGAAGCAGAAGCTCTGATCGGCAGTCTCGAAGTGGTAGGCATTGCCCTGTATCACCTCTTTGCTGACGAAGTTGGCCAGACGCATCCGATGGAAACCGATGCCGGGCAGAGCGAAGCCTACCGAAGACTTATCGGACTTGCTGCCAGCGATGTTGATCTCGCCCGAGAGAGACAGTTCCACATCGGTATTGCCATCGAGGTAGGTGACATTGAAGTAGGTACTCTCCTTCTCGAAGTCCATGGTACCCACGAAGAAGTCGAGGCTGAGGGTGTCGACCTGACGGGTCTCGAAGACTACCTTGAGCACCTTCTCTCCAGAGCTGTCGTCATCGGTAGAGCCGCCCGATTGCTGTTGCGGTGAGTTGTTGATGGTCTCCTTGCCCTTGTCTACATAGAGCACCTTGGCGTCGTAGCCAATCTGTCCATCGAGCAAGGGCACATCGAACGTACCGTTGAAGCCGAAGCTGCCGAAGTTGCTCTGCAGCACAGAGAGGTTAACCTCATCAAGGGTAATACCCCATCCGCCCATTGAGGCTGTGCTTTGGTCGAGGACGTTGGTGGCGGCCAGCGTCATGCTGAAGCCGGAGTTGTCGTAGATGATCTTGTTGGCTTCGATAGAGAGACGCTTGTCCTCACCACTGTTGTTCAACTCAATAAACTCGGGGAAGGCCACGCTGAGCTCTTCGAAGTAGAAGCCCATCCAGGCCTTCATCTTTTCGTCAGATGAGCCTTCGTCGTTAATGCCTGCGAGTTTCCAATCGTATTCCTTGGGGAAGGCTTCGAGGGTCATGCCATCGGGTGCCTTACTCTTTGAGTGGTCGTAGACAACTCCTATATTTGCTCCACCCACGGTAAAGGTATAGCCGGGAGCATCGACATGCTCGAAGGCATCGAAGCGTATTTGTCCGTACCAGTCCTCCTTGTCGCTGATGGAGGCTGTGAGGCGGATATCGGGGGCTATGCTATCCTGTACCGCACCATCGACAACCTTGACGATGTCGGCACTGGGGATGGCCATCTTGGCATCGACCACGAAGTCGGCAAACTCGCCGTTCTCCCACTTCACGAAGCAACCGTTGTTGCCCAGTTCTGCATTCCACGTTTCAATGTCGGTGCTACCTGGTGCAAGGAAGGTAATATTGAATCCCGTAGAGGGGTCCTTGATGGTGAGGTCGGTGAGCAGTGCCAGGTCGCCCGTTTTGGGAATAAGGGTGCTGTCGCTCATGCCCAGATGGGGGGAGCCGAAGACGAGGATGTTCTCGGCCGTATTCACATAGTTGCTCTCGGGGAGGGTGAACTGTGCGATGAGGTTCATGCTGGCCTTGTCGGGGCGGAACTCCATACTCAGGAGCTGTATGTCGACGGGGCTCTTCTTGCTCACCGACTCGGGCAGCTTCACCGGAAGCTGCAGGGCGGGGCTACCCTCGACAAAGGTCATCGGGATGGCGTCCATGGTCTCGGTGACGTAGGTGTAGTAGGTGGCAAACTCGCTGCCGGCCAGCATATTCTTCACCTCGGTGCCCAGCTCGCCAGCTCCGAGACTATCGATCTTGCTCTCGAAGAGCTCGAAGGGAGCGAAGTTGAGCAGTTCTTCCTTCTTGGCCGACTTGACGAGGCCGCGGTAGGCCACGGATTCCTTATTAATATATAGGGTGTCGAACTCGACGGCTATCTTAATGGGGAAGCCCATAGCGTTCCAGGTGATGTATCCCTTACCGCTATAGCAGGAGTCGGCACTCTCGTTGCGCTTGATCTCCGAAGCGGTGAGGATGAACTCGCCCACACGGATGTCGCGGAACTTGGTGATGAAGGGGGCACTGCCTACAGCCAAGGTGTCGACATTGCTGCCGTCGGTATTGAGCTTCTTGCCCTTGGCCATATTCCAGGCAAGTGCCTGCACGGTGTTGCCACCGTCGAGGAGCTTCATGTCCTTGGCCACCTTGCGGGTGATGACACTCTCCAGCGTGTCGAGCTGATAGATATTCTCGGCCTTGATGCCGCCACAGAGGTTATTGAGCTGCTCCTCGGTGAGGGTGAGAGTGCTGTCGGGCTTCAGGGTGACGGTGCTGTCGGGGTGGGTCACACCATAGTATTTGTTGTTGAGGGTGAGGCGCAGGCCGAAGGTGGTCTCTTCGATACCCACATTCTTGAGCGTGACGGTGAAGTATTTGCCGGGCTCGTTGAAGTAGGGTTCGGCCTCCTCGCTCATCACCTCCTTAGGCTCGATCTTCACCTCGATGTCGCCGAGCACCACATCGCGCGATGCCTCGAACTGGGTCTCGCCCTTGCCGAGCTCGGCCAGCGAGAGGTATTCGAGATATTCCTTCACGTTCTCCTCGCTCCCGTCGCCTTCGAAGAGGGCCATCACCTTGGCATCCTCATAGGCAACCTCAAGCATAGGAGCGCTGTAGAGCACCAACGTAGCCTTGTTGGGGTGCTTCTCAGAGACGATGTTGTCGAGTTCCTTGATGGTGTCGCAAACACCAGCCTTGGCGTTGAGATAGAAGCAGAGCTTGTCGGCACCGCCACAGAGGGTGTTGATCTCGTCCAGCGTGAGCACACGCTTCTCTTCGCCCTTGAGCGGAATGGCTTTGTCTATCAAGGGACGATGGTCGATGGTGTAGTAGTTGGCATTGTCATCGAAACGGTATTCGAAGACAGGCATCACGAAGAGGTCTTCCTGGGTCTTGTTCTCGAGGGTGACCTCGAAAAGGCGGCCAGGCACACGGCTATAGTAACCGCCGTTGCCGGGCATGGGGTTCATCTTATGCTTGACGGTCACCGTCACGCGCTCGAGGGTGACGCCCTCGGTGCCACGGAAGGTATGACGGCCTGTGCCGAGTGTCACCTTCTTGACGAAGTCGGGGTCATCGGCAGAGACCTCGGTCAGTTTCTCGTCATCAAAGGCCAGGAAGACAGCCTTATTGTCTTCAGTAAGGCGCACGAGATTGCCAAAGGAGTAGAGTGTATCGGGCTTCTCCTGTCCGGGCTTTTCATGCACCAACTTATTACCACCACACACGTAGTTGATTTCACTGGTAGTGAGCACACGAGTGGCCTTGGGGGCCAGGGTATAGACCGAGTCACCCTTGTCAAAGACATCGTTGTAGGGGTCGTAGTTCTCGCCTTCGGTATCGGTGAACTGGTAGTAGAACGAGGGGCGCACCTTGACCGTACGGTCGAGGGTGTTGGTAAGTTCAATCTTGAAGAGGCGACCGGGGGTCTGCACATAGGGATCGCCATTCTCGGGCAGGTACTCGTAGTTGGGTGTGATCTTGACGAGCACGTCGTCGAGCGTCACATTGGGGTCAGCCTCAAAAGGCAACTTAGCGCCACCGCGGATAACTCTTGCCTCGAGGTCGGGTAACTTCTGTCCGCGATACTTGTTAATGGAGTCGATATCCACAACAGCTACTCCCACAATATTGATATCTTCGAGGTTGATGAGTTCGTCGAAGGTATCGAGGGTGTCGGGAATATCTTTAACGCCAGGTTGGTAGCGCACACCCTTGGTGCCGCTCAAGTAGCGGCTCATCTGTTCTTGATTGAGTTGGATAGGAATATTGGGATCAAGCTTGATGTGATCCTTGTAAAGGTCCGTGATGGCTGGAGCATAGGTATATTCCGTACCCTTAAAGGTGTAGCGGATAATGGGGAAGGCCTTGATTGCCTCCTTGGTGGTGTTGGCGAGCTCGATGTCCCAAAGCTGGCCGGTCTTGTCGACATAGGCATCGCCGTTGCCGGGCATGGGCTCAAGCAGGGGCTTGAGGCGGATGATGACATCATGCACATAGGTGTAGGGCACAATGCTAAAGTCGCAGTCACCCTGACCGACAAGAGCAGGCTTCACCGTGCCAAAGTCGGTCTCCTTGATGGTCTGCAGCAGTTCCTGGTTGTATACATCGATATGGGCGAAGCTGAGATCGTCCATATTGATGTTCTCATCCATGAAGTTGTCAAGATTCTTGTAGAGTTCGGTGGTATCGCTGGTCACATACTTACCATCCTCACCAGGTGTACAGGTGATGACGCGATTGCTGCCGAAGAAGAGTTCGTGCTGCTCCTCAGACAGCGTTACACGGTCGCCCGGTTTGAGAGTGAGGCTATGTTTATACCAGTCAGGGATGCAGGCGGTGTGTATCTCATCCTCCTCGGAGAGCTTATACTTCAGGTTGGGAGTCACCTTAAAGGTCTTGTCGCCCATATTGCAGAGCTCCACATCGAAAAGGTGGAAGGTCTTCAGGAAGTAGGCACTGGCATTGCTGGGCATGTCGGTAATCTTGGGACTGATGGAGACATCAATATCGCCCAGGATAACGCTCTGCGAGGTGGCATATTCGATATGCTCGGCCTGTAGGAATGCCTTGCTGGCATACTTGTCGTCCTTACCATAGAGATTGCGCAGAGTAGCGGCATCAAAGAACGACAGCTCGGCCTCATCGGCACTGATAGAGCTGAGGATGCTTGGGAAATCCTCCTTCTTAATCGTATCTTTAGGCTCCAGCTCATCGGCCACATAGTTGCTCACACGCTCGAAGTTACCGCAGATATCATCAAACTGATCGCCCTTGAGAGTGATGATCTCACCCGGGCCTATGGTGATGGCCTTGTCGAAGCGCTCGTGGTAACCGCAACCGCCATATACCTTGCCATCCTTAAGCTTGAACAGCATACGGGGCAGCACCTCATAACTGAGATTGCTCAAGTTTTCGATACGCGCGATGAAGAGGCGTGACGGTCTAGAGAAGAGCACGTCGGTCTGGCTGGGCATCGGCGTTTTCTTCGTTTTGAACTCTACTCGGAACACATCACCGGCCTCGATGCCTTCGGCTACGGAGAAGTCGACACGGGTCTTGCCCACTACCTCTTCGCGCAGCACGGGCTTGCCCGTAAACTTACAAACACGAGCCGAGAGGGTATAGTCCTTCCCAGGGAAGGTGTTCTGTGCAGGTTTACCGATGATAAAGCCTGTCTGTGCCTTGAAGGCGATGACACTGCTATAGTCATAACCACCTGCAAGATCGTTGACCTGCATATCAGAAAGGGTTATTGACTGTCCTGCAGGGATGAGCAGCGACCTGGTAGAGTGCTGCATCTCCGGTGAGGGACACACCCCCCAGTTATCCTTGAAGAACTGGAACAGCATGCTGATGGTAAGGTCTTCGCTCGAGGTATTCTCCAGCGATACGCGGAACATCTTGCCCGGCTCTTCGAAATAGGGAGCCAGTTCGTTGGTGAACTCCTTAAACTTGTTTTCTATCGTAACCTTAATGGGAAGTTCATCGGCACCCTCTTCATTCTTGATAGCCAGGTCGTTCTCTGTACCGCCCGAGCCCCCATCCTTAGAGACCTTGAGCACCAAGTAGTTGCTGAGACCTCTATTAGTAATGAGGGTATAGTCAGGGTTGTTAACATCAGAGATCACAGGCCTACCCTTCACCTGCGCCACGTAGTATTGCGTAGCACTGCGCTTGAGGTTCTCCACTACATTATAGGGAATATTGCAGAAGGGAGTCATGAGACCCTTCTGTTGGAAGGCAATGCGTCCGCTGCTGATGGCCTCCTCGGGCGATTGGTTGGCCAGCATCTCATAGAGCACAAAGTCGTAGGAGAACTGGCGCATCCTTGCCAGCGAGGGGATATTAAAGGTGGGTGTAGACCACTCGAAGTGGGCATAGTCGGTGGGGAAGTTCACCACTTCGAAGTCAGAGTTGAAGTCGAAGCCTTGCGCCATAGGTGCGGTAAACTGAGGTGCAGATGCAGAGTAGCAGATGTCGAAGAAGCACTCAGCCTCACCGATTACATCACCCGCATCACCGTCATAATTGGTCTTGGCAATGACACGGATACCATAGTGACCCTCATCGAGCAAACCAAGAGGACGGCCGTCTTCCACATTCTGAGCAGCTGCGGAGATAGAACCGCTCAGTTCGGTAGAGCCAGGAGGATAGCTCATCATGTGGTGATTCATCTCCACGTTGGTGAAGTGGCGTGTCTGCTTGGGCTGTATGATAAAACCGCTGGGGATATTCCTGTAGCTACGCAGATTCATATATGAGTCGCAAGCGACAGGCCATACATCGGCACCGCCATCGATAGGACCAACCAACGACACCTCCAGACGCACGGGGATGGGCATCTCGGTGTCGGTATTGGTGACCGATACATTGAAGAACCTACCAGGATTCTCATAATAGATAGCTATCTGCGGTGGCAGAGGGTTCTGTTTGCGACTGACATTCACAATCACTTGCTGGGCAAACGCAGTGGTCAGCACAGCTGCCATACTGAGCAACGCTACTAAAGTATGTAATCTACGTTTCATCATAGTCTTTATATCTGGGGCCTCTCCCCCGCCCTCCCCCATAGGGAGCGAGCTTGCGGGCATCGCGGCTATTATTTATAGTATCTATAGTGTTTATAATATTTATAGAATCTATCGTTAACCGTTATATCCTCGGTCCTCCTTGATTCCGTTTTTCGAGTGCCTTGAGGCGTCGCTCCTCACGGGCAGCTTTGGTAAAGTCGGAAGTGACAACATATTTCTTATTGTTCGCCTTGGCCTTCTCCTCCGTCTGTCGCTTGATGGAGATGGCATTGAAGGTATAGTTGTAGCTCAGTGAGCACATGATATCACTATAGCGACTGCTCGGCATATAGGCCTCCTCCACGATGTTGATGTTAGTATAGCGGTTGTAGCTGGCCGAGAAGGAGAAGCTATGTACCTCATGTAGAGTATAGCCTACTCCCATGCTACCTCCCAATGAGGTGTTGCGTCCGCTACCTGACATGGTGTTGCTGATGAGCGAGAGGGTGAGCGAGGCACTTAGCGCCTTCGACTGCAGGAAGGCACGCGAGCTCGACAAGGAGTAGATGTCGGTGCTATACTGTGAGTTGTAGCCATCAGACTGCTGGTGGCTGTAGTTGAAGGAGAAACTGGTCTCGATAGGAATTACCGAAAGGCTATAGCAAGCACCGATAGCCAAGGTCTGCACATCGCTCTCGCCCGTAGCATTGGGGTTGAGGTCCTCGTTGGTGGTGTAGTTGGCCGAGAGCGAAACATTATTGTTTGTGTTGGTCGTAGTAAACTCATACGAGGGTGTGAACGAGTAGCTGCTCGTGCTACGATGGATGCGACTGCTGTCGGGCACGATGGCCATACCGTCATACTGCTTCTGCATGTAACCGTTGTAGCCAGCAGTGAGGTTGAGGCCCCAGTCGAATGGTAGCGAGGCGTTGGCCGAGTAGACATAGCCGCGGGTGGTATAGAGCTGGCGTTGGTCGAGGTTGTCGCTCTGTGCAGTAAGGTTACCGTTGAGCGAGAGACGGCCGACGTGAGTGCCGAGGTTGATGCCGAGGCTCTGGTAGTTACTGGTGATATAAGATACACCCAACGAAGTGTAGTCAGGCTGGATGAGTCGATAGTAGAGGGAAGCGGAGAAATACTTCCAGTTGGTGTTAAAAGCCACGTCGCCGGCAAAGCGGGCTAGCGAGCTGAAGCGGATGTCGTAGTAGTTCTCGTACTTGTGTACGATGTCGACATCGGGAATTTCTGAGGTGAGGTCGGTGGTGAACACCGAGGTGCCGAAATTACCGCTCAATGAGAAGTGACTACCCAAGGCGAGGCGACCACGGAGGCCCACAGCTACGTTCTCTTGTGCGAAGAGCTGGTCGTGCCAATAGTCATCGATGGAGTTAAGGTGGTCCTTGCCACGGAACACGTAGAGATCGAGGTAACTGCTTGAGGTACCGTAGCCCACCTTCACACCCATACCCGTACGGCGATACATCGGGTTGCGTGCAGCGGGGTCGGTAGGGTCGGCATTGACGGCCTTGCGCAGGTCACCATAGAAGGCACCGAAGCGCAGCCCCATCTTCTTGGCGCGATACTCGATGCCTACACCATTGAAGGGCATAGTGAAGGTATAGGGACTGAACGACATGGAGCGTTGTCCCAGATGGAGCGTCCATCCCTTGTAGGTAGGACTGATGTTGAAGGAAAATTTAGGATAGTTGAAGGAAGTGTTGTCGCCCGTATAATAGAAGGAGAACGGCATACTGATGCCGTAAAGGTTGATATTCAAGTTGGCATACAATGAGGTCGACAGCGGTGACGCATATCCCATACCACTCGACGTAGAGTAAAATGTATTCTGGGTACCTATGGCACCGGAGATGATGAGCGGGTCGCTCTTGGCTATAGATGCTATATCCTGGGCGCTCACACGGGCAGTGATGCTCAGCAATATACTTAGCAGTAGAATTATCGGCCTCTTGTTCATAAATTGTGTTTGCTCTAAAAAAGGATGTCCAGAAGTCCGGGCTGCCCGGACTTCTGTACTCCTTATACATATTAATATTACTTAATCACCTTGCGGCTCTGGTTGCCTGCCTTCACTACGTATACGCCTGAGCTGAGATGGCTCATATCAACACGCTGGAAGCCCTCGGCAACCATCTTGCCTTGTGCGTCATATACCTGGACTATACCAGCTGCCAAAGCTACATTACCCTGAATGGTGAGGGCATCAGAAGCTACATTGTCGATAGCGGTTGCTCCTCGAGTAAAGCGGATAGGCTCCTTCACAGAACCAGCCATATCGGAGAATGCAACTCCTTCGGTTACATCGAAGTATTCGCCTGTCCAAGTGTTGTAGAGACGGAGGGTGACTACCTCTCCAGCCTCACCGGCAGCGGTGATATAGGCGCGGCCATTGACAAACTTACCCTCACCACGGCACTCATCACCAACGAAAGCACCAATGGTATATTCCTCGGCATCTTCGATGTCAATCTGACCGATAACACCCATGGTGTTGGCAAAACGGCTACCATCGTAGAGCCATACAGAGCGGTCGCGACGCTGGGCACGAGGTATTTCCTCCTCATGGCTACCCTGTTGCAAACTGTAGCGGTTGGGCATAGTCACTGAATACTCGCCCTCGGTATTAGAGTAGATGAGGTAGCCCTGATGATAGCGAAGCATATCCAGGTTGCCTTCCCATGCACCATCAACGATGGTCGCCATACCGTCATCCTTAGAGAGGATGATGTCTCCCTCAGCAAACTGTTCGGGATCGAAAATGTCTGCTACAGCATAGTCGTACTCATAGGGATATGATTCCCAGTTCCAGCCACGCTCGAGAACCTTATCATCGACAGTGCCATCGGAATTCATCCAACCACCTTCCATCGGAATGTATTCGAGCACCTCGGCTTCATCCTTAATCTTCACTTTATAAGCTTCATACGGTTCAAGCCAGCTGAGGTATCCGAAGAGTCCCCACTCAGGGTCTACGATGGCCAACTCGGTCTGGCTACGTGCCTCGTCTAGAGAGGCTTCGATTTCATACAAGCTAACGCCAGCAGAGATTACAGAAATCCAGTTCCAGCCATAGTCGAAGCGAATCTTCTCGAGAACACGTCCCTCCCACCAAGTCTCAATAGGCATCTCGTCGCCTTGTTCTGTGGCATCGTAAGAGAAGATTACTCGTGCATAGTCGCAGATTGCGCGTCCGGCAAGGCCATACCGTTTACCGCCATCGAAAGCACCATATTCCTCGACGGTGACAAACTGCCAATCGCCAAGTTCGATATCGCCCTGTGCCTCATTGTCAACACGTGCAGTAAGCTTGTCAACGTCGTAGTCGGCATCGGCAGGATAGATGTAAATACTTGCGTTGTGGAACATACCGTCGTTAAAGAGATCCCATTCTTCCATCACAAATTCAAGAGACTCGACCTTCTTCTTCACGGTAATGACACACTCGGCCGATGCCGAAGGATTGTCGACACTGGTGAAGGTAAGGGTAGCCATACCCTTCTCATGGATGGTATAGATATAACCCTCACCATCTTCTTTCAACTCGACAGATACGATGTTCTCATCCGAGGTCATCACCTCGAGTTCCTTGTTAGTGGCATCCTCGGGAAGTACGTTCACATTGATAGTGCCAGTGTATTGGCCTATCTCATCTTCAGTAAGCCATAGGGTAATTTCCTCAGGTATAGGAGTGATACTTACCACGCTATTGATAACATTGAGGAGCACGCGGTCTTGCCACTGGTCGTCGACAACAGCCTTCAAGATGACATCCCTGTCTGGTACAGATGTGAAGGTAAAGGTGAACTCACAGGTACCATCCTGCACGACAGTCTCACCTATTTCTACCATTTTTTCATCGAAGGGTATACCATCACGATCAACGATTTCCAAGATAAAGCTATTGTAATCGGCATCAACAGGGCTAATACAAGCCACAGCAGTCACCTCCTGACCTACGGCCACGTCAACGGAGGTCTCGTGGGTAGGACTGGTGATTACCTCGGTAGCACCCACCTTGGTAATCTTCACCTCGCTAGGGTACTGAGAAACAATCACGGTCAACGTAGCAGTCTTGGTGGGGTCGTATTTACTGGTATAGGTAATGGTAGCCGTACCCTTCTTCAAGGAGATAACTTCCATACCATCAATACGCAAAACATCCGTATTGTTGCTGGTCATAGTGTAGCTCTCAGATTCATATGTATCACCGATTACAGGCGCACCGTCATCACCCATAATCCAATCAAACGATACCATAGGTAATTTCAAATACTCCTCGTCAGCACCATATCTCATACAATGATAGGGATTGTCACCCTCTATACGTATTCCAGTCAATCCTGAGAGCACGTTCACGGTAAAGGTGGTGTTAACCGACTCGTCGTCGAGAGCAACTACTGTAATTTCAGAAGAACCGATACCATGATAATTCAAACCTGACTCGCCAACTAAAGATACGATATCAGGATTGCTGCTTGATACAATCTTCACACCGGGATAGGTGGGGGTGGTTTCACCATTGTTATAGGTAACCATATCCTCACTGAGGCCCAAACGGCCATAGCCTCTCCAATAGTAGTTGACATCCTCGATTGCGATGCTGGTCACGGGGAAGTACTCGGGCAATACCTGCACTGCCACAGGAGCGTACAACGAGCCTACGACGTAGAAAGCGCACTCCACGTAACGATTCTCGCCTGTAGCTTCATCCTCGGGAGTCTCCTGCATACCCTTAATCTGTACCGAACCATCCTCGGCCTCTATCTTTTGCACGTAGGGGCGATTAGGGCTGTCTTCAATATTCCAAAATCCAGAAGCCTCCACCTCAATCTCGTTGCCCTGGGCATCGTATACCTTGGCATAATAGTTGTCGAGCGGCTGGGTCTCGTTTACACGGATTGACAACTGAGTAACCTCAGTCTCCTTTTCGAACAGCTTGATTGAAGTAGCAGGAGTAAAGGTCATCGTGTAGTAATTAGAGGGGTAGACAGGAGTAGCATCGCCCGTCCAAGTGATCGCCTCTCCCTCGTATGTCAGTGGATAGATGATGCCGCTGCGATCATCATAAATCTTGAAAGTAATCTCCTTGTTGAAATCTTTTTCTGCACTACCGCCAACACGTAGAGCGTAGATACGAGTCTTGTTCTCGGGATTCATACCGTATTCATAGCCTGACAAATCCCCTGCTACGTGCAATTCACCATCAATAAAGGCGGCTATCTCGGGAGTGTAGTTGTAATTAACATAGCCATCCGAGTAGTAAAACATATCGTACTCGTCACAGTCGATGGCCAGATACACCACAGTCTGTGCTTGGTACTCACTTGATGGATCAGTCCATCCACTTTGTGCCCATGCTGACATCCCGACCAGCATTAGCATCAGAGATAATAGCTGTTTTTTCATAACACTATATTTTAATGGATTTATAATAAATTTTACTTTCGTTCACATTTTCACAATGCAAATTTAGTATAATGACTTATCGAATGTTAGGACAAATCGTGCAACTTAATGACAATATAATCCTATGAAAAGGATATTAAATTAGGATATTTTCTACACAGCAATATTTCTATATATTATAAATAATATATAATTCATGTATAAAAATCCTAATAGCTATATTCGTCTCTGTATTAAAAAAAGAGACTAACTCAAGATTATCTTTTCCTAAATAGAACTTGATTTTCGAGATACGACCGCGCCTCTTGGTCGCTATAGATTTGACTTTTTGCATTTATATTTTTTTTAGCTATTGGTTCTGCAAAGCAGGTTAAAATTGTGTAAACCGCAAAAAAACGCTATCTTTGAACCTCAAACACACACAAATATTATGAACAGCGACATCACCCTAAGCGAGGCCCAACAGCAAGCCGACGAGTGGATCAAGACCTACGGCGTGCGCTATTTCAATGAACTCACCAACATGGCCATCCTCACCGAGGAGGTGGGCGAGCTGGCCCGTGTCATGGCCCGTACCTATGGCGAGCAGTCCTTCAAGGCGGGTGAGCAGCCCAACCTCGCCGAGGAGATGGCCGACGTGCTCTGGGTGCTCGTGTGCATGGCCAACCAGACGGGTGTGGACCTCACCGAAGCCTGGCGACAGACCATCGAGAAGAAGACCCGCCGCGACAGCACACGCCACAAGGACAACGAGAAGCTGAGGTAGCCAATCGGCTATTTACATCACTTTTCTCCCGAACTGCCACATCATTTCGGCAGGAGTTTCGGTAGGAGTTTCGGTAGGAGTTTCGGTAGGTTTGCGGTATGTATCTCAATGCTATTCAGCACGATAGATGCGATTTTCGGTAGGTTGTCTACATTACTATATTTTCTGTGACACGCGCCATCTCTCGGGGCACTCAGAGACATCGGGATACTATTGGTAACCACAACTTTAGCTCTTCCGAAGTAGTGTGACCTTTACGTTAACAAAAGACAAATCACTTCTCGGTAACTACCGCGATATAGCGCGATAACTACCACGCCACACCTCACTAACTACCGATGCATACCTCACTAGTTACCGCGGAAACATGAAGACAGAGCCAACAGGGAATACGCATTATAAAATAGTGTTAGAAGAAACATTGAAGGTTTATATCTCAAGAACTTCTGTTTTTACAAACATTTGATTTTCACACAGATCTCACGAAACGTGTTCGCCGCCCGAAGGGGCCAAAGGCAATCTCACGAAGAGCACTTGCTACGCTCGTGCTTGCCATCCGGTTCGTAAACACTCGGCAAAGCCGACAACTGCGAGCCTTTAGCGATGCAGTCTTTGTGAGTGAGATTCGTGTGAGGTAAAAGACTTATTATCTGAGAGAAATATATAGCAGCGTCTAATAAATTTATAATGCGTATTCCCTGAGTTACCGCGGAAACATGAAGACAGAACCAAAAGCAGTTTCTTACAAATCTTTTTGAAGAATAGTCTTCGTGTACCCCAGCCATCCTCTATGTTAGCACAAAAAACATAAGTAGGAAGGTGAACCTACCGAAACCACCCCTTAACTTTATGATTATGTAGTGTTTGTATCATAAAAACCTACCGAATCTCCTACCGAAACTCCTGCTGAAATCGCAGGGAATACATATCGGATGAACCTTAATTTTTAATCGCCCACATTTTTAGTGGACAGTAGTGATATAAATTTAATATTATTGAATCTCTAAAGGCTGTAAACAGCACTCCTTGGTGCGGTGTGTATGTCGTAAATGGTAAGAAAACAATCATAAAATAAACAACAAGATAATATGAAGAAATTGTATATGGCACCTGCCATTGAAATGGTGGTGTTGGAGACTGAAAGTCAAATGATGACCGTATCGGGCGAAACGGACAATGTGGGCACAGGCTCAGGCGATGCAGAAGGTGGACCTGGAATGGCAAACGAACGCCGTGGCGGCTGGGGAGACTTGTGGAACTGACGAAGTGTCAAGTCGTTAATCCACAAAGTCTTCAAGAAATAGGCGTAGACGTATCTTGAAGGCTTTGTGGATTCTAAGAAAACAGCATTATTGTAAGAACAAATGAGGGCGTGCTACCAAGGCACGCCCTCTGTTTGTCTTCATGCAGTGGGGTTTACACCAGCTTGCTCCAGTCGGTGAGGCGCATGTCGCCCTTCTCCATGAGTGCCTGGTGCATGCCGAAGGCGGCACGCAGGTTGTGGCTGGTGTGGCCCTTGGTGGAGTGGTGCAGATAGTCCCACAAGAGCTGGCGGTAGTCGGGATGTGCGCAGTTCTCGATGATGGCCTTGGCACGCTCCATGGGGCTCTTGCCGCGGAGGTCGGCGATACCCTGCTCGGTGATCAGGATGTTTACGCTGTGCTCGTTGTGGTCCACGTGCGACACCATGGGCACGATGGCGCTGATGGCACCGTTCTTGGCTGTTGAGGGGCACGAGAAGATGGAGATATAGGCGTTGCGGGTGAAGTCGCCCGAGCCACCGATACCGTTCATCATCTTGGTGCCACACACGTGGGTAGAGTTCACATTACCATAGATATCGGCCTCGAGGGCGGTGTTCATGGAGATGAGTCCTATGCGGCGTGCCACAGCGGGGTGGTTGGATATCTCTGAGGGACGCAGGATGAGCTTGTCCTTGAAGAAGTTGATGTCTTCGTAGATGCTCTTGAGACCCTCGTTGCTCACGCTGAGCGAGCAGGTGCTGCCAAACTTACAACGACCCGAGCGGATGAGGTCGATAACCGAATCCTGGATGACCTCGGTGTACATCTCGAAGGCGGGCACGGTGGGGTCGGCACCGAGGGCACCGAGCACGGCATTGGCCACATTGCCTACACCGCTCTGCAAGGGAAGGAAGCCGGGAGGGATGATGCCACGCTTGAGGTCGCTGATGAGGAACTGAGCCACGTTGTGACCAATCTGCTGGGTGATGGGGTCGGGGTCACTGAAGGGGCGTGCCTCGTCGGGGAGGTTCACCTCCACGACACCCACAATCTTGGCGGGGTCTACCTGGATGTAGGGCGCACCGATGCGGTCGCTGGGGCGGTATACCGGTATCTCGCGGCGCAGGGGCTGGTCGAGCGGCTCGTAGATGTCGTGCAAGCCCTTGGGCGCAGTGCCATAGGCAGTGTTGAGCTCGATGATAATCTTGTCGGCCATGCGTGCCACGGTGGGAGCGATACCCACACCGGCGGTGAGGTATATCTTACCGCAGGGAGTCACCTCGCAAGCTTCGAGGATGGCCACATCGACCTTGCCCAGGAAGCCATAGCGCAGGTCCTGCGCCATCTGTGAGAGGTGTATGTCGTTATAGGCAATCTCGCCTGCATTGACGGCCTTGCGGAAGTCAGCATTCGTGGTATAGGGAGCGCGATAGCGCAATGCCTTGGCGCGGGTGAGGGCACCATCACACGAGTCGCCCGTGGAGGCACCTGTAAAAAGACCTATCTGGAAGGGACGGCCAGCTGCATGCTCCGCCTCTGCGAGACGAGCAATCTCAGCCGTAACGGTCTTGGGAGTACCGGCAGGGGTGAAACCACCCAGGCCAACATTGTATCCGTGCTTTACATAACTTGCAGCCTCAGCTGCTGTAATAATATTGAAGCCCATAGTTTCTTATTATTTCTTAATACTCTTATTAATAAGTCTAAAACTCTCGGGCAAAATTAGTACAAGGCAAGTGAATATGCAAGAGAACGCAGAAAGAAAGTTCACTTTATCCCACTATAAAAGGCGACCAGGATGTCAAGCCTTGAGTAAAGTTACCTTTTCTTTGCTACGCCCTGTGACCTGAAGCTACGCACCATGCACCACACGCCGAGCAGTACGAAGGGGATGCTGAGGAGCTGGCCCATGTCGAGCGGCATGCCTACCTCGAAGTCGCTCTGCACCTCCTTGAAGAACTCCACGAAGAAGCGGAACAGGAAGATATTGGTGAGGCAGTAGCCGAAGAAGAAGCCTGTGCCCACCTTGCGGGGCATACGCTTGTAGAGCCACCAGCCGATGAGGCCGAACACGGCGTACGAGATGGCCTCGTAGAGCTGTGCCGGGTGGCGGGGCAGCATGTCGACCTGCGTGAAGACGAATCCCCAGTCGCCACCCGTGGGGCGTCCTATGATCTCGGAGTTCATCAGATTGCCGAGACGGATGCAGCAAGCCGTGATGGGTGTGGCAATGGCGATGTTGTCGAGCACCGTACACAGGGGCACCTTATACTTGCGCACATAGAGCCACAGGGCAATCATGAGACCCAACGTTCCG
>JAZRFA010000004.1:0-18103 GCA_045661085.1 Bacteroidaceae bacterium | reverse complement strand
ATGAGTGCCACTTTACCTTCTAACATCTTTCCCATAATATCTCTTTTGTTAGGTTTGTTTTTCGTCAGTGCGATAAGATTTTTTCATTGGTGTGAAAAAAGTTTTTCGCAGGAGCGGAAAAGTCTTTTCGCCAGTGCGAGAATCTTCCGTTCATCTGTGCAAAGATAAGAATTGTTTTGCAGCCACCAAAAAGAAGAAACAATTTCGCATTCCTAACAGCCACACAATTCACCCTTTCATCACAAATCCCCTTCATCTCTGTCACAAATAATTGCAAAAAACCGCGATTCCATCAGTATTTTTCAGCCTAACCGAAAATAAAATATGCTTTATTCGCCAGTTTTTATTATCTTTGCACTTTGAAGTGTTTATAAATTAGTAGAATAAGTTAAGAACGAAGAATCTCAGATGAAGAAAGTCTTGTCATTCTCCGCGATGCTGATGCTTGGGCTGGTGCTGTCGCAATTGTTGCCCGGGATGTTGGGCGCGAACTATGAACACACACGTGAGGGTATAGAGATATTGCTTGGCGTGTGTCTCGCTTTCATTATGATCAACGTAGGACGCGAGTTCGAAGTGGATAAGTCGAACATCAAGTCTTATGCCAAGGACTACCTCGTAGCTATGCTGGCTGCTGCCATGCCTTGGCTACTCATAGCGGCATACTACATCTTCGTGCTGATGCCTTCGGACTGGTGGGCCAACGGTGCCGTATGGAAGGAGTCACTTCTACTGAGTCGTTTCGCAGCGCCCACATCGGCAGGTATCTTGTTTACTATGCTGGCGGCTATCGGGCTCCAGAAGAGCTGGATATACAAGAAGATCCAGGTGCTGGCCATCTTTGATGACCTCGACACCATATTGCTGATGATTCCCCTGCAAGTGGCTATGATAGGTATGCAGTGGCAGATGGGCGTCATCTTGGCCGTGGTGGTGATACTGCTTTGGATTGGTTGGAAGAAGATGTCGTCGTACGACCTGCGCTGCGACTGGAAGAACCTGCTCCTCTACTCAGCACTTATCTATGGTGCTACTTATGTGGTCTATATCCTTACCGACCATTTCTTCGGTGAAGAGGGCAGCGTACATATCGAGGTCCTTTTACCAGCCTTCGTGTTGGGTATGGTGATGAAGCACGGGCACAGTTCCTCCAAGGCCGATGACCGTGCCGCATCGTTCATCTCACTGTTCTTCATGCTTCTGGTAGGCATGAGCATGCCGCTCATCCACATGACCGATGACCCCGAACAGGCCAATAGCGTCATCGCTACCTTGCCTATGCTCTCGTGGGGCAGCATAGCGCTGCACGTAGTGATGGTGTCACTATTGTCAAACATCGGTAAGCTCACCCCGATGCTCTTCTACCGCGACCGCTCACTCAAGGAGCGCCTTGCCCTCTCGGTGGGTATGTTCACTCGCGGCGAGGTGGGTGCAGGTGTCATCTTCATAGCCCTCGGCTACCACATCGGTGGTCCCATACTGCTCATCTCGGTGCTCACGCTCGTGTTCAATCTTATTCTCACGGGAGGGTTCGTACTCATCGTGAAACGCCTCGCTCTGAGTTGTCAAGATTAATAGCCTATGATGGAAACATTGCAATATATCATCAATGCCGTCAACGATGTGCTGTGGACCTATGTCCTCATAGCCATGCTGATAGGGTGTGCCGTTTATTTCACCTGGCGCACGCGCTTCGTCCAGTTCCGCAACCTGCGCGAGATGTTGCGCCTCCTCACCGAGAGTGCCCCCAAGAGCAGTGATGGCAAGCGGCAGGTGTCATCGTTCCAGGCCTTTGCCGTCTCCATTGCCAGCCGTGTAGGTACGGGTAATCTGGCCGGTGTAGCCACGGCCATTGCCGTGGGTGGTGCCGGTGCCGTGTTTTGGATGTGGCTGATAGCTCTGTTAGGCTCAGTCAACGCCTTTGTGGAGTCCACATTGGCACAGCTTTATAAGAGAAAAGACAAAGACTCGTTCATCGGTGGCCCCGCCTACTATATGCAGTATGGCTTGGGCAAGCGTTGGATGGGTATCCTTTTTGCCGTGCTCATTGCCATAACTTTTGGTTTCGCCTTCAACTCGGTGCAGAGCAACACCATTTGCGCTGCATGGGAACATGCCTTTGGCATTGACCATACATGGATGGGCATAGGCCTCACGGTTACGACACTCGTCATCATCTTTGGCGGCATACACCGAATAGCCACAGTGAGCAGCTGGCTCGTACCCATCATGGCAGTGGGTTACATCATCCTCGCCTTGGGCATAGTCATCTACAACATCACCGAGATTCCTGCCGTGCTGGGGCATATCGTCCGCAGCGCTTTCGGATGGGAGCAGGCCATAGGTGGTGGCATGGGAGCTGCCGTGATGCAGGGTATCAAGCGCGGACTCTTCAGCAACGAAGCCGGTATGGGTTCGGCACCCAATGTAGCTGCCACCGCCACCGTATCTCACCCCGTGAAGCAGGGCTTTATCCAGGCACTCGGCGTGTTCACTGATACCTTAGTGATATGCACCTGTACCGCCTTCATCATCTTGGTGAGCAATCCTTCGCCCGACGCCTCACTTAATGGCATACAGCTCACCCAGGCAGCCTTCACCGAGCAGGTAGGCAGCCTCGGTTCCGTGTTCGTCGCCATCGCCATATTGCTGTTTGCATTCAGTAGCATCATCGGCAACTACTACTATGGCGAGTCAAATATCCGCTTCATCAGCCGCAGCTCTATCTACCTGTGGATATACCGCGTGCTCGTGGGTGCTATGGTGATGTGTGGCGCCGTGATGAGCCTCGACCTGGCTTGGAGCCTTGCCGATGTCACCATGGGGTTGATGACCATCTGTAACCTAATTGCCATCGTACTCCTCTCGCGCCAAGTGCTGTGGCTCTTGCGCGACTATACCGCCAAGAAGCGCAAAGGCATCAGCAGCCCCACCTTCAACAAAGCAGAGATGCCCGAACCCATGCGCCACGACGTGGAGTGCTGGGAGTAATTTAAAAATAAATTAATGAATATATAGCTATGGCAGAAGATATAGTGTTGACCCCGATGATGAAGCAGTTCTTGGAGCTAAAGGCCAAGCACCCTGATGCCATTATGCTGTTCCGCTGCGGCGACTTCTACGAGACCTACTCGACCGATGCCATCGTGGCCAGTGAGATACTGGGCATCACGCTCACCAAGCGTGCCAACGGCAAGGACAAGCAACTCGAAATGGCTGGCTTCCCCTACCACGCCCTCGACACCTATCTGCCCAAACTCGTGCGTGCAGGGCGCCGCGTAGCCATCTGCGACCAGCTGGAAGACCCCAAGCTGGCCAAGAAACTCGTGAAGCGCGGCATCACCGAGCTGGTGACCCCGGGCGTATCAATCAACGAGAACGTACTCAACTATAAGGAGAACAATTTCCTCGCAGCCGTGCACTTCGGCAAGGGAGCCTGCGGCGTGGCGTTCCTCGACATCTCTACGGGCGAGTTCCTCACTGCTGAGGGTCCATTCGACTATATCGACAAGCTGCTCGTGAACTTTGCCCCCAAGGAGGTGCTCTTCCAGCACGGGCTGCGCAGTCAGTTTGAGAGCAACTTCGGAAGCAAATACTGCACCTTCGAGCTCGACGACTGGGCCTTCACCGAGTCGTTTGCGCGCGAAAAACTCATCAAGCACTTCCAGGTGAAGAGCCTCAAGGGTTTCGGCATCGAGCACCTCAAGAATGGTGTGGTGGCCTCAGGAGCCGTGCTTCACTACTTGGAGGTGACCCTTCACACACAGATCAAGCACATCACCACGCTCTCGCGCATTGAGGAGGAGCGCTACGTGCGCCTCGACCGCTACACCGTGCGCAGTCTCGAGCTGGTGCAGCCCATGAACGATGGTGGCAAGTCGCTGCTCGATGTCATCGACAAAACCATAAGCCCCATGGGTGCGCGTCTCTTGAAGCGCTGGGTGGTGTTCCCCCTCAAGGAGGTGCGCGCCATCAATGAGCGCCTTGACATTGTGGAGTACTTCTTCCGCCACCCCGACTTTCGTGAACTGCTCGACGAGGCGCTGCATCAGATTGGCGACCTCGAGCGCATCATCTCCCGCGTGGCTGCAGGGCGTGTGTCGCCCCGCGAGGTGGTGCAGCTCAAGATTGCCCTCAATGCCATAGAGCCCGTAAAGGTGGCCTGCGAGGCGTCGGACAACGAGAGTATACGTCGCATAGGCGAGCAGCTCAGTGTGTGCCGCACCATACGCGACCGTATCGCCCACGAGATAAAGAACGACCCTCCCCTGCTCGTGGCCAAGGGTGGTGTCATCGCCGATGGAGTGAGCACAGAGCTCGACGAACTGCGCCGCATTGCCTACTCGGGCAAGGACTACCTACTGCAGATGCAGCAGCGCGAGAGCGAGGCCACCGAGATACCCAGCCTCAAGATTGCCTACAACAACGTCTTCGGCTACTACATCGAGGTGCGCAACACCCACAAGGACAAGGTGCCCGAGACCTGGATACGCAAGCAGACGCTCGTGAATGCCGAGCGCTACATCACCCAAGAGCTCAAGGAGTATGAGGAGAAGATACTCGGTGCCGAGGATAAGATTGCAGCTCTCGAGACCCGCCTCTACAACGACCTCGTATATGCCCTGAACGAATATATCCCAGCCATACAGATCAACGCTAATCAGATAGCACGCCTCGACTGCCTGCTCTCCTTCGCCGCTACAGCAGCCTTGGGCCGCTATGTGCGCCCCGTCGTGGACGACAGCACGGTGCTCGACATCCGCCAGGGCCGCCACCCTGTCATCGAGCAGCAGCTCCCCGTAGGCGAGAGCTACATTGCCAACGATGTGATGCTCGACACCGACACGCAGCAGATACTCATCATCACGGGTCCCAACATGGCGGGTAAGTCGGCCCTCCTGCGACAGACCGCCCTCATCACCCTGATGGCGCAGATAGGTAGCTTCGTGCCTGCCGAGGCAGCTCACGTGGGCTTGGTAGACAAGATATTCACTCGTGTAGGAGCCAGCGACAACATCTCTGTGGGCGAGTCAACCTTTATGGTCGAGATGACCGAGGCATCGGACATCCTCAACAACATCAGTCCGCGCAGCCTCGTGCTCTTCGACGAACTGGGTCGTGGCACCTCGACCTACGACGGTATCTCCATAGCATGGGCCATCGTAGAGTACATCCACGAGAACAGCCGTGGCCGTGCACGCACGCTCTTTGCCACCCACTACCATGAGCTCAACGAGATGGAGAAATCCTTCTCGCGCATCAAGAACTTCAACGTCGCCGTGCGTGAGGTCAACAAGAAAGTTGTATTCGTGCGTAAGCTCCAGCCTGGAGGTTCTAACCACTCCTTCGGTATTCACGTGGCCGACATGGCCGGTATGCCCAAGAGCATCGTCAAACGTGCCGAGAAGATACTGCAGCAGATGGAGAGCAATGCCGCTGCTGAAGGCATCAGCAAGCCCACCGACATCATTGCCGACAGCCGTGAAGGCATGCAGATGAGTATCTTCCAACTCGACGACCCCATCCTATGCCAAGTGCGCGACGAGATTCTCGGCATCGATGTCAACAACCTCACCCCGCTCGAAGCACTCAACAAGCTCAACGAGATCAAGAAAATCGTGCGAGGGAAGTGAGAAGGAGATTATTCCATTTTTTCGCCCAGTAAACACCCCATAAAACAGGTCTTTCTCAATTAGCTGACCTGCTGGCTGAAACCACATAACGCACTGTCATACAATTTACTACGCAGGTCAACCCGGCTGACTGGGGTTGACCTGCGTTGTCTTGTTAAATTGCTTTCACCTCGTATACCCTGCGGTTACCGATCTTGGTGCGCACTACACCAAAGGAACGCAGCTCAGCACCGAAGTTTTGGCGGCTGATGCCTCGCATCGTGCGGGCATCAGTGCCATAGAGGTGGTCGAAAATCTCGGCTGCTGAGAGCAGCTGCGGCTCTTCTCCCTCACTGGGCACACGATAGTGGGAGAAAAAGAGTTCCTCGAGTGGCAATGAACGGCGGTATCCGCGGTTGCGCAGCTCGATGTCGCGTACCTCCTCATCGGTGAAGTGGTGTCGCTCGCCCTCACCCAACAGGTGCAGACATTGTGCATAGAGTTGCTCATACGCAATGGGGGTGTCCACATCGATGCTCTCCTCTATTTCCACACAGAGGAAGCGTCGGCTACCCGTGGGGTCGCTCAGCAAGGCGTCGCTATTGCTGGTGCCGATGAACGAGGCGATGCGGGGCAGCACCGAGGCGTTACTCTCGTAGGCGCGTCGTATGTTCAGCGTGGTCATCTGCATCAGGTTCTTCAGGAGGCTCTGCTTGCGCGGCGAGTAGCGGTCAAATTCGTCGAGGTTGATGAGCAGGCAATCGGCCAGTTTGCGCTCACACTGCCCCTCGGCCGAGAGGTCGAAGCTGTCGGTATAGAGATGACGCAGCGCCTCGGGTAGCAGCAGCCGGCAGAAGGTGCTCTTGTGCAGACCCTGACGATCGCTTATCAAGAGAGGCGCTACACTGTTGGCAAACACCGCATCGCCTCCCTGTGCCTGATGCACGAAGGCCAGCATCCATCGGCAGAGGTAGCCTACGAGAGCCTCATCCTTGGTGAGACGCCGCATCAAGGGGTGCAGGCGGTCGGTGCCGTCCCATTGGGGTAGCCCGCTGAACCAGGCCTTCACGGGGTGGTACTCCTCCACGTGCATCGACTCGGCTATGGCCTCCACACCGCCCATCCACCAGAAGTCGGTGCCTTCGGCTTGTAGTTCGCACAGCCAGGTCTTGTACACCCGCTTCGTCACAGGGCGAAAACCGTCATCGTCCGCAACATCCACGGGGCGGTATTCGGTGCGTCCAGTGAGTACGTTATACCGTAGGTGGTACTTGGTGCGCAGTGCGCGCTCTACATCGGGGAGGGAGGCACGACGGGACGAGCCCCCCTTCTGTTCGTCCGTGAGGCGGCAAGCCGCGATCCTCGCGGGAGTCCCTCCATTTGCGCTGATATGGGCCATTGTCTCGCGCATCATCGTCATCCATTGCCCAAATACTGCAGCCAGTTGCTGCAGGGCATTAATAATAGAGAAATTCATCATTGTTTTGTTGTTTTTTGGGTTAGTGAATCTTTTGCTATGTCAACGTTAACGCCACAAAGGTAATACCTCAAAATCCCAAAGTCAATACTCCCGCTGGCACAAAAAAAGAGTAGAAAATCACTTGTGGATGTGTATATCTTTCCTTAATTTTGTAGCTGTAAACAAGTGTTGTTGATGGCGAGCATCTATGCAGATGTACACGACCATTCGCGCGTATGCTCGCCGTCAATAAATATAAAACTTCGAGAGAAATTATGAGAAAGACAAAAGCGACGAAAAAAACGGGTACTATCGCCTACCAGTTGAACCCACGCTTCGACCTGCGGGGCGAGGCCACCGAGAAGAACCCCTTGATGGGAGTGAGCGTAGTAGCCTCCACCCCTGTGTCCACACGAGAGATGGCAGAGCGGATAAGTCACGCCTGCAGCCTCACCAAGTCCGATGTCATTGCCGTACTCAATGCCTTGGGGCACGAGCTGGGCGAAGCTCTGCTCGATGGACGTACGGTACAGATTGATGAGATAGGTTCGTTTGGCCTCAAATTGGGGTTGAAGGAACCCAAATACCTGGAAGATCGTGTCACCCATCACGACGTAGAGGTCAAAGGTGTCAGCTTCCGCCCGTGCAAAGAGCTCAAGGAGTCCTTACGCGCTGCCGAAATAGTGAGTGGAGGCCACGCCGTGCGCACCTTGCTTACCCGCGAGATTGCCGAAAGACGCCTACGCACCTTCTTTGAAGACAACGACTATATCTACCGCTCGCAAATGGAGCAACTATGTGAATGTTCCACCTACCTTGCCACCAAGTACCTCAACCTCTTCGTCAAGGAGGGACGTCTACGTGCTCAGGGCCGTAAGAACAGCCGTTTCTATACCCCAGCGGCAGAGGGCTTTTAAAAGCAGTAGCCTACTATTAACAGATTCAGCGCCAGTCAACCTAATCCAACAGGGTTGACTGGCGCTAACCACAGAAAAACAAGAGATTACCCCCACTCGGTCAGCTGGTCAGCTGATTTCGGCAAACTTGTTATATATACAAAGCTCTACGTTTTCGACTCTTGGCAACTTTATTCTATACCATGAAAAAGAAAAAACCTGTAAGACTGCTCTTACAGGTTTCTCTTGCGTTGTACCCAGACCCGGGGTCGAACCGGGATGGGTTGCCCCACTGGTGTTTGAGACCAGCGCGTCTACCGATTCCGCCATCTGGGCGTCTTTTACAGACGTTGCTTCTCAAAAGCGCTGCAAAGGTAGTGCTTTTTTCTGAATCTACAAGGGGAATCGTTATTTTTTTATAAAAACGCGCTTTATTCCTCAAAAAACGAGGGGAAATTCGATATTCTATAGCAAGTTTGTCATCCTTCGCTTCGTTCAGGATGACACTAAGAAATCTTTTCTTCCCTCTTTAGTTGTGCACATAGGTGCCGATGGGCTCGCCATCCATCACCTTCTTGAGGTTGCCCACGACATCCATATTGAATACGTAGATGGGGAGGTTGTTCTGCTTGCACATGGTGGTGGCGGTGAGGTCCATCACCTTGAGGCCACGGGTGTAGATCTCGTCGTAGGTGATTTGGCTGAACTTGGTGGCGGTGGGGTCCTTCTCGGGGTCGGCAGTGTAGATACCGTCGACGCGAGTACCCTTGAGCATCACGTCGGCCTCGATCTCGATGCCACGGAGCGATGAACCAGTGTCGGTGGTGAAGTAGGGATTACCCGTACCGCCGCTGAGGATGACTACCTCGCCAGCCTCCATGCAATCGATGGCCTTCCACTTGGTGTAGAACTCGCCGATGGGCTCCATGCGGATAGCGGTGAGCACGCGGGCCTTCACACCGATAGCGGTGAGGGCCGAACTGAGCGCGAGGCTGTTGATAACGGTACCGAGCATACCCATCTGGCCGCCCTTGACACGGTCGAAGCCCTTGCCGGCACCTGTGAGGCCCCGGAAGATGTTGCCACCACCGATGACGATACCAATCTGTACGCCCATGTCGTGGATTTCTTTAATCTGGGTTGCATATTCGCCCAAGCGCTTCTCGTCGATACCGTAACGTTGTTCGCCCATGAGGCTCTCGCCACTGAGCTTGAGGAGGATTCTGTTGAACTTTGCCATACTGGTTATTTTGTTTAGAGTTTAGTGTTTGGAGTTTCTATTACAGTCGACAAAGCTACAGATTTTTGCTTGAAGATGCAATGTTTTGATTTTTTAATTTTCTTTTTCGCTGTTGCTGTGCCCTATAGGGGGATGAGATTTGGATATCTCGTCGTAAATCTGTATCTTTGTGCGAATTTGGAAAAATATTTATTAACTAATAACTACTAATTCTATGTTTGAAGGACATCCTAAAGGTCTTTGGGCTCTTGCCCTTGCGAACACTGGTGAGCGCTTCGGCTACTACACCATGTTGGCTGTGTTCCTGTTCTTTTTGCAGGACAATTTCGGTTTTTCAATGGGAACTTCTAGCTCTATCCAGGCTGCGTTCCTCGGTATCGTTTACTTCGTGCCCCTCTTCGGTGGTATGCTGGCCGATAAGTTCGGTTTCGGCAAGATGGTAACAAGCGGTATCGTCATCATGTTCCTTGGCTACCTGTTGCTCTCATTGCCTCTTGGCGCTGGCGCTGTAGCTCTCGGTGTGATGGCATTGGCACTGCTCTTCATCTGCATCGGTACCGGTCTCTTCAAAGGTAACCTGCAGGTACTCGTAGGTAACCTCTACGACGACCCCAAGTACTCGGCTAAGCGCGACGAGGGTTTCAGCATCTTCTACATGGCCATCAACCTTGGCTCTATGTTTGCCGCTGCCGTGGCTCTCTCTATCATGGCATGGGCACAGGATTCGCTCGGCATCAGCAAAGGTGACTCTTATCACTATGCATTTGCAGTAGCTTGCGCTTCGCTTATCCTTTCAATTGCTATCTATTACGCATTCCGCAAGACATTTGCTCATGCTGACCGCGCCAAGATCGCTACTCCCGGTGCTGAGGTGGTTGAGGAGGAGCTTACTCCTGCTCAAACCAAAGAGCGCATCATCTGCCTCTGCCTCGTGTTCGCAGTGGTTATCTTCTTCTGGATGGCCTTCCACCAGAACGGTATCACTATGAACCAGTTTGCCCGCGAGTACACCGCTACTTCTGAGACTGGCTTCATGAGCCTCTTCCTCAGCAAGTCGCTCAGCTTTACTGAAATCCGCAGCTTCTGGAACCTTCTCCTTTGCGTGATTACCGTGTATGGTGTGCTTAACATCTTCCAATCTAAGACTGCCAAGGGTAAGGCTGTGGCATCGCTCATCACCGTAGCGTCTGTAGGCGTACTCGTTTACAAGGCAATGAACGTGACTGGCGAGGTTGCCGTTGAGGCTCCCATCTTCCAGCAGTTCAACCCCTGCTTCGTAGTGGCGCTCACCCCCATCATCGGTATCGTCTTCGGTGCATTGGCCAAGAAGGGCAAGGAGCCCTCTTCGCCCATGAAGATTGGTCTTGGTATGCTCGTAGCCGCTATGGCCTTCGTGGTGCTCTTGGTAGCATCATGGTCATTGCCTGCTGCAGAAGAGCAGGCAGCTGCAGTAGCTGCAGGTACCGCTACATTGGTATCGCCCAACTGGCTCATCAGCACCTACTTCGTGCTTACCATCGCCGAGTTGTTGCTCTCGCCCATCGGCATCTCATTCGTATCTAAGGTGGCTCCTCCCAAGTACAAAGGTATGATGATGGGTGGCTGGTTCGTAGCTACTGCCATCGGCAACTTCCTCATCATGGTGCCCGGCCTTATGTGGGGTATGGACCTCTCTATCATCTGGGGCGTGCTCATCGGCATCTGCCTCGTATCGGCTGCCTTCATCTTCTCTATCCTCAAGCGTCTTGAGGCCGTAGCGAAGTAATGATATTCATAGGATAGCATAAGATAAAGGTCGTGTCAAACACGACCTTTATCTTATGACCTCAATTAAAGTTTAAGGTCTTAGACTGCTCTCTGATATTTATCTCTACTAAAACCACAGATTAATTGGAACTATTCTGAAAATATACTACTTTTGTAGAGAAATAATATTCATCATCGGTAGTCTTAATGAGGTTCCGGCTACTCGATGGGGATAAAATACAACTATAGAACCTCTTAACACTAATACAAAAAAATGAAAACCAAGAATTTTCTTTTATCAATGATTGCTGTATTTGCAATGGTGGCATTTACATCATGCAGTAAGGTGGCTGAGTATTTTATAGTATTGGATGAGGCCAGCAACGATCTTGTAGAGTATGCTTTTGAAGTGGCTTTTGCTGGCGAGGATTATATGAGTCTCGGAGAATGTGAAGAAGAAGAGGCAATAGAGGCATTCGAGACTTTCTGCTCAGATATTGATTTGTATGGTTTAGGAGTCGCTTCTGTGTCTTTACGAGAGGATTCTCCTACTGGAAAAAAAGTAAAATCTAGCATAATAGAATAATCACTTATCGGAGGGTGTGTCACTGACACACCTTTTTTTATACCCTCAAAAAACTCCGTTAAAAAAGAATAAAACGTGAGGAGAGTATAGCAACTCCACATTTTTATGACTATCTTTGAGGGTTGAATAAATTGAGGCGAACGATGGAACCCACAATGTATGATATGCTGATGCGTCTGTCCCTCTTCCAAGGAATGAGCCAAACGCATCTGTTCGAAGTGATAGAACAGGCCAAATTCCATTTCCGTAAGGTAGGTAACCACGAGACGGCGTTCAGCCAAGGCGAATGGTGCGACCAGCTTACTTTCCTGATGGGCGGTGAACTGGTAGCTACGACACAAGCCCCCAATGCAGAGTTCTCTCTTGAAGAGACTATCGGCCCCTGCTCAATCATAGAGCCTTACTCTCTCTTCGGTAAGCACCCCTTGTATAAGGCTACCTACACGGCAAGAGTCGAAGCGTCACTGCTCAGCATCGACAAGCAGTATGTATATACCCTGCTCGAATCGTACGAGATATTCCGCATCAACTTCTTCAACCTCCTCAGTCGAAAGATAGAGAACCTGAGCGAACGCCAATGGGCCGTTAGTCCCCATACATCGGAGGAGAAACTCGCCAGCTTTATCCATAACCTGTGTACCACATCGCAAGGTACCAAGACAATGCACATAAAGATGGAGGAGCTGGCACGATTGCTCGGATGTACCCGTCTCAATGTGTCGAGCATACTCAACAAATGGAAAGAGGAGGGTCTCATCGAGATGCGACGAAAGGCATTTGTTGTCTACGACATCGCCAAGCTCCTTGAAAAGACCTTGCATAGCTAGACTATTTTGTCTATTTTTGCAGCGCACACAGCGATCCCTACTTGATGTCAAGCTATGTAGATGTCATATTGCCCCTTCCCTTGGCTGGTAGCTTCACCTACCTGCTTCCTGCATCGTGCGAGGCAGAGGTACAGACAGGAAGTCGCGTGGTGGTGCAGTTTGGTGCCAAGCGATACTATACGGCCATCGTACTGCGCAAGCATAATGACACACCACAGGGAGACTATGAGGTGAAGGAGGTGAGCGAAGTACTTGATGCAGCGCCTATCGTATTACCCACACAGTTGAAGCTATGGCAATGGATTGCCGACTACTACATGTGTCCTATCGGTGAAGTATATAAGGCAGCCTTGCCCTCGGGACTGAAGATGGAGAGCGAGACGGTAGTGGAACTCAATGCCGCATTCATTGCCGACACTCCCCTGAAAGAGAGGGAGCAGGCACTACTCGATGCGCTGGCACTTAACCCAAAGCAGCGCGTGCAACAACTCATCAAGAACTGTGGATTGAAGGGAGGAATGCAGGGCATCAAGTCGCTGCTCGACATGGGGGCCGTCACCGTAGATGAGGCCTTGCGACAAAGCTACAAGCCCAAGAATGAAGTGTACGTGCGTATAGCTCCAACTTATCGTTCCGAGCAACAATTGATCGAGGCATTGGCATCTCTACAACGTGCAACCAAGCAACAGCAACTGCTGCTCAGACTCATCGATCTTGCCCAATGCGAGGCACCGGACTATATGCCCAGACAGGAGCTGCCGCGTAGCTTGCTACTCAAGGAGACCGGCATGACGGCAGCCGTGCTCAACGGACTCATCGCTAAAGGTATCGTTGAAACCTACGTGGTGGAGGTGGGGAGGTTGGGAAGCGTCGAATCCTCCGGCTCAGCCTGCATGTCACCACTCAGCGAGCATCAGCAGCGGGCATTTGACAGCATCTGCAAGAGTTGGGACAGCCATGACGTTTGCCTGCTTCATGGAGTTACCTCCAGCGGCAAGACCGAGGTGTACATCCACCTCATCAACGAGCAACTGAAACAGGGGCGCCAGGCACTCTTCCTGCTCCCCGAAATCGCATTGACCCAACAGATGACCGCACGTCTGCGCCGCGCTTTCGGTGCACGATTAGGCGTGTACCACTCGAAGTTTTCCGACGCCGAGCGGGTGGAGATATGGAACCGGCAACTTTCCGACACCCCCTATGATGTCATCCTCGGGGTGCGTTCATCGGTGTTCCTGCCCTTCAAGAACCTTGGCCTGGTCATTGTCGACGAGGAGCACGAGACCACCTATAAACAACAGGATCCTGCACCACGCTACCACGCACGCAGTGTGGCGACCATATTGGCCTCTCATCACAAGGGGAAAACACTCTTGGGCACTGCCACGCCTTCCATAGAGAGCTACTACAATGCCCAGTGCGGCAAGTATGCCCTGGTGCAGATGACCGAGCGATATAGCCAGGTACAGCTACCTCGTATCGAGGTGGTGGACCTCAAGGAAGAGTATCGCAAGAAGCGTATGTATGGTCCCTTCTCCACGATGCTCCACGATGCCATACGCTACGCCTTAGGCGAAGGGAAGCAGGTCATCCTCTTCCAAAACCGACGCGGCTATGCTCCTATGCTCGAGTGCGCAGCATGTGGTTGGGTTCCCAAATGCGACCGCTGCGATGTAAGTCTCACCTATCATCGGAATATGCACCAGCTCGTGTGCCACTATTGCGGGAACATTTACAGTATGCCCACCAAATGCCCCTCGTGTGGAGGACACACCCTAAGCAAGCGAGGTATGGGTACCGAGCGTATCGAGGAGGAGGTACTCCACCATTTCCCCACAGCCCGTGTGGCACGCCTCGACCTTGACACGACACGCACGAAGACGGCATACGACAAGATTCTCACTGACTTTCAGGAGGGACGCACCAATGTGCTCATCGGAACACAGATGATATCCAAGGGACTCGACTTTGACAATGTACACGTCGTGGGCATCATGAATGCTGACACTATGCTCAACTTCCCCGACTTTCGCTCCTATGAGCGCTCCTTCCAACTGATGTCTCAGGTGGCGGGACGTGCTGGGCGACGTGGACAGCAAGGACAGGTGATGCTGCAGACGAAAGGTGTGGACTTGCCCGTAATCCATCAGGTCGTGACAAACAATTATGGACAACTCTATGCCGACCAGGTAGAAGAACGCCAACTCTTCCGCTATCCCCCCTTCTGCAGACTTATATACATATATATAAAGGGACGCGATGAGGTGGATGTGGTTCACGCCGCCGAGGCGATGGCTACTGCTATGCGTTCCTGCTTTTCCGAACGCGTATTGGGCCCCGAGTCACCAGCCGTAGCTCGCGTCCACGCCCTACACATCCGTAAGATTATGCTCAAGGCAGAGCCTTCGCTTGGAGTCTCTCAAGTGCGTCAGTGCCTAATACACATACAGCAGTCACTTGCTGAACAAGGACTGCTGCAAAAGGTAATGCTCTACTATGATGTAGATCCCTGTTAGAGGGACTCTTAGAAGAACTTTATATCTTCACCTGTAATATCGCTCAACAGAAGATTTGCCAAGCGGCTGGTACCGATGCGGAACAATTCATTATTGAGCCATTCCTTACCGAGAACCTCCTTCACAATGGTGTAGTACACGAGAGCATCATTGACGCTATTGATGCCGCCAGCAGGCTTGAAGCCCACTTTGCGACCCGTCTTCTCGTAGTATGCCTTGATGGCCTGACACATCACATAGGCCGCCTCAGGAGTAGCAGCAGGTTCCTGCTTACCTGTAGAGGTCTTGATGAAATCGGCACCGCTATACATCGCAAGGATAGAGGCTTTCCAGATATTGTCAGCAGACTTCAACGCACCCGTTTCGAGAATCACCTTCAGGTGGCGCTCACCACAAACAGACTTGATTTCCTCGATTTCATCGCACATCCCCTCATAATCACCACTGAGGAACTTACCCACGGGAATAACGATATCAATCTCCGTAGCACCATCAGCCAAGGCAAGTGCGGTCTCGGCCACCTTAACCTCGGTAAAGGTCTGCGATGAGGGGAAACCTCCTGACACGCAAGCAATGTTCACTGATTCTACCTCGAGTGACTGGCTTACAATCTTGGCAAAGTTGGGGTATACGCAGATGGCGGCTACATTCTTCAGGTCGGGATGCTCATTGTCGAGTTCATTGACACGCTCGGTAAACTTCAGCACGCTCTCTTCACTATCTTCAGTCTTGAGGGTAGTAAGATCAAGGCTGTTGAAAATGAGCTTCTTTACCTCAAAGGTGTTGTTTTCGGCTACATATTTTTCTACGATGGTAGCAGTACGTGTTTTTGCCTGTTCATCGGTGAGTACAGTAGGATAGAGAGCAAGTGCATCGTTATACTTGCTGGTTTCTTCAGTTTCGTGATAGTGTTGCATAATGTATATGTTTTTGGATGTTTTTTATCTTTTCAGCTTGTAGATGCTGCCTGCAAGCGGGCGTACGATGTCACGCAGCTCCAGCTCGAATAGTACAGCACTGAGACGATGTACTGGAAGGTTGGTTTCAGCGACAAGCGTATTGATGATTGCACCCTCTGTATATTTCTCCAAGACTTGTACAACACGGCTCTCTTCTTCATTGAGCTCGGGAAAGAGTGACTGTTGTATGGCTTGAGGTTTTTGTGCAGTATCCCATATCATAGCCTCTATGAAGTCATTTGCAGAGGTGATAAGCGCTGCTTGATTATTACGTATGAGACGGTGGCAGCCAGCAGAAGAAAGGTCGGTGATGCGCCCTGGAAAGGTAAAGCAATCACGCCCATAGCTGTTGGCTATACTGGCTGTTACGAGCGAACCACCCTTGGATGCAGACTCTACGATGATGGTTGCATCGGCTATACCGGCAACGATACGGTTGCGCTGGAGAAAATTGGTGCGTTCAGGCTCTGTATGGCTTACATATTCGGTAAGAAGTCCTCCACAATCGACCATCTGAGCAGCAGTGTTGCGATGTGCCGAAGGGTATATGCGGTCGAGCCCATGGGCCAGTACACCTACTGTGGGAAGACCATACTTGATGGCAGCGCGGTGGGCACACACGTCAATGCCATAGGCCAAGCCACTGACGATGAGAACATCGGGACATTGAAATGCAAGGTCACACACGAATCCCTCACAGAGATCACGCCCATAATCGGTACATTTGCGCGTACCTACGATGCTTACCACACGACGCGCATTGAGTGAGGTGTTGCCTCGATAGAAGAGTAGAACAGGAGCGTCATCACATTCGCGTAATCGGGAAGGATAGGACTCATCGTTATATCCGATACAGGTTATATGATGTTTCTCTATGAACTCCAGTTCTTGTTCCGCACGACGATGAGCTTCGGGGTGGTCAAGCGCCTTTACAAGTGTCTGTTGTACATTCGGAATTATGGAGGTCAACTCAGTGCGATACTCAAATATTCGTGTCGCACAGCCAACACCTTCTACTAGGCGCTTGGCTGTAATATTGCCTATGCCTGGGATGTGCTGTAGAGCTATAAGACTCAACAATTCCTTCTGTTCCATATTCGAAATTACTTATTGGTCAAATGTCCCTCTAAAAGAGCGTCATAGGGTGTACTACGCACGAGTTTCCCATCGTGAACACATACGCTTTCTACGGTACCCTTGAGGCATACCTTACCATCTGATACTCGCACGATTTCTTGATGGAACACGCACTTGATACCCTCCTTGGTGACATAGAGCTGAGAGCGAAACTCATCGCGGCTACGGAGTGGAGCCTTGTAGTTAAGCGTGACTTTGGATACGACAAAATCGTAACCTGCAGCACTCATGTCGGCAAAACTGAGTCCAATGGACAACAGAAATTCGTGGCGCGTGTGCTCTAAGTAGTGCTGATAGTTGGCATTATTGACTATACCTTGCAGGTCGCACTCATAATCGCGCACCTTCATAAGAAGTTCGTAGGAATATTCTTTCATAATAGAGGTGAAAAAAGGGCGGAATTTTCCAATCCCACCCTTTAATTTATTAGTCAAACAAAGATTAAAGGTTCAGGAGAGCAGAAGCAAATTTCTTGAACTCCATATCCTTCTTAGCCTTCTCTACGAGAGTAGAGTCAAGCTTCACTGCCTTAATCAAGTTCTCTGCTACTGCGGCAGCATTATTGGTGCGTGCACCCACGATAGCCTTGAGATAGTAGGTGTAGCCATCTGCGTTTTCCACTGCGTCAAGAGTGTTCTTGGCAGCAGTGTACTGCTCAGACATAATCTGTGCGAGAGCTGCAGCGTTGCTCTTGGTGTCACCGAATGCGCTAACCGCACGCTCGTACTTACCCTGTGCTACGTAGAGGTTACCAAGTGCAGCAGCGTTAGCCTCAGAGTCTGTACCCTTCACAAGGTAGTTCTCTGCATCAGCTACGTTGCCTTCGATAAGAGCAATCATACCCAAGTTAGTGTTTACCTCAGCAGCATTAGCATTCAACTTAGCAGCCTTGCTCAAGTAGTTCTTAGCAGCATCGTAGTCGGCTGCCTCGATTGCCAACTCAGCGAGATTGTTGTATGCACGGTAGTCGTTAGAGAAGAGTTCTGTAGTCTTCTTGTAAATAGCAGTCTTTTCAGCAGCAGCCTCAACGAGTGTTGCAGCATAGAGAAGCTCCTCAACGCTCAACACTGAAGCATCTTTCTTCACAGCAGCGAGGATCTCATCGTCTGAACGGCCAATGAGCTG
>JAZRFA010000003.1:0-2322 GCA_045661085.1 Bacteroidaceae bacterium | reverse complement strand
AGCTATGGCTAAACAAAAGAAATTTATCACCTGTGACGGTAACCAGGCAGCTGCGCATATCTCGTATATGTTCTCTGAGGTAGCAGCTATCTATCCTATCACCCCGTCATCAACAATGGCTGAGTATGTCGACGAGTGGGCTGCTCAGGGCCGTAAGAATATCTTCGGCGAAACAGTACTCGTACAGGAAATGCAGTCCGAGGGCGGTGCTGCCGGAGCCGTACACGGTTCACTTCAGGCAGGTGCGCTCACCACTACATACACCGCATCGCAGGGTCTCTTGCTGATGATTCCCAACATGTACAAGATTGCCGGTGAGTTCCTCCCCTGCGTGTTCCATGTATCGGCACGTACTTTGGCGTCTCACGCTCTCTGTATCTTCGGTGACCATCAAGATGTGATGTCTACACGCCAGACTGGCTTTGCCATGTTGGCCGAGGGCTCTGTACAGGAGGTTATGGACCTCGCTGGTGTGGCTCACCTCGCTACCATCAAGAGCCGCGTGCCCTTCGTGAACTTCTTCGACGGCTTCCGTACCTCACACGAGATTCAGAAGATCGAGATGCTCGAGAACGAGGACCTCGCTCCGCTCGTTGACCAGAAGGCACTCGCTGAGTTCCGCAGCCGTGCGCTCACTCCCGAGCACCCCGTGGCACGTGGTATGGCAGAGAACCCCGACACCTTCTTCGCTCACCGCGAGAGTTGCAATAACTACTATGCTAATGTACCTGCAGTAGTAGAGGAGTATATGGAGAAGATTTCAGAGATCACAGGCCGCAAATATGGCCTTTTCGACTACTATGGTGCTGAGGATGCCGACCGCGTCATCATCGCTATGGGTTCAGTGACTGAGGCTATCCGCGAAGTCGTTGACCACCTCACCGCACAAGGCGAGAAGGTAGGTCTCGTGGCCGTACACCTCTATCGTCCCTTCTCTGCGAAGCACTTCCTCGCTGCTGTGCCCAAGACTGCCAAGCGCATCGCAGTGCTTGACCGCACCAAGGAGCCCGGTGCCAATGGCGAGCCCCTGTACCTCGATGTTAAGGACTGCTAGTATGGTCAGCCCGACGCTCCTGTTATCGTGGGCGGTCGCTATGGTCTCGGCTCTAACGATACTACTCCCGCTCAGATCCTTGCCGTATACGAGAACCTCGCTATGGCTGAGCCCAAGAACCAGTTCACTGTGGGTATCATCGACGACGTTACCTTTACCTCACTCCCCCAGAAGGAGGAGATTGCTATGGGTGGCGACGGCATGTTCCAGGCTAAGTTCTATGGCCTTGGTGCTGATGGTACTGTAGGCGCCAACAAGAACTCTGTAAAGATTATCGGTGACAACACCGACAAGCACTGTCAGGCATACTTCTCATACGACTCTAAGAAGTCGGGTGGTTTCACCTGCTCACACCTCCGTTTCGGTGACAGCGAAATCCGCTCTACCTATTTGGTGAATACACCTAACTTTGTAGCATGCCACGTACAGGCTTACCTGAAGATGTACGACGTGACTCGCGGCTTGCAGAAGAACGGAACCTTCCTGCTCAACACCATCTGGGAGGGCGACGAGTTGGCAGCAAACCTCCCCAACAATATCAAGAAGTACTTTGCTGACAACAACATCAAGGTTTACTATATCAACGCTACCAAGATTGCACAGGAGATTGGCCTCGGCAACCGCACCAACACCATCCTTCAGAGTGCCTTCTTCCGCATCACTGAGGTGATTCCCGTTGACTTGGCTATTGAGCAGATGAAGAAGTTCATCGTGAAGTCATACGGAAAGAAGGGTGAGGATATCGTAAACAAGAACTACGCCGCTGTAGACCGCGGTGGTGAGTACAAGGAACTCGTAGTAGACGCAGCATGGAGCAACCTCCCCGCTGATGAGAAGGTGGCCAACGATGACCCCGCATTCATCAACGAGGTAGTACGCCCCATCAATGCACAGAACGGTGATCTTCTTCCCGTATCGGCCTTCAAGGGCTACGAGGATGGCACATGGCCTCAGGGTACATCGGCTTATGAGAAGCGCGGTGTAGCTCCCTTCGTTCCTGTATGGGATGCCGAGAAGTGTATCCAGTGTAACAAGTGTGCATTCGTTTGTCCTCACGCTTGTATCCGTCCGTTCGTAATGGATGATACCGAGGCTGCTGGCGTTAACGGCGATATGATTGAAATGAAGGCTCCCGCTGCGATGAAGGGCATGAAGTTCCGCATCCAGGTGGGCGTGATGGACTGTCTCGGTTGCGGCAACTGTGTTGACGTATGTCCTGGCAATCCCAAGCTCGGTGGTCCTGCCCTCAAGATGGTTCCCCTCGAAGG
>JAZRFA010000002.1:0-1995 GCA_045661085.1 Bacteroidaceae bacterium | reverse complement strand
CGTCAATGTAGTTCGGGGTTTCAAGAGCAAGGGCCTTGATGTCTGTGATATCTGATAGAGTAATGCCCCATATTTGACTGGCATAGTTAAAATTTCTGACAATATAGGTTCCTCCGACAGTAACGGACTCGATTGTCTGTGTAGCATCAACCTCCGTACCATAGGTAAGGTTCACTGAGAACTTGGTGTAGAGATGCTTGAACCCAATTTCAATCGAACTGCTTGTAGCAGTACCGGTAGCCCAAAGGATGTCGAACTCAGTCCACTTCGTTTCGTCAGTTTGGTCTGCAGGAACTTTTTCATCCATACCACCGGCTTCGTAAGTAATATAATTATATTTATAATCACGATAAGGATATGTAGCAATCCAAGGAATAGCATTACCCTCACCCTTCCAAAGGAGTTGTTGATTATCATAACCTGTTTCATCGAATTGCCATTTGCCATCCGTATATGTCCACTTTTCACAATCGGCTACATATCGAGCATTGTCTCCACTATCATTATTGAAAAAGAATGAAAGCGAGCCACTGGTCAGTGTTCCGGCAGGTGTACCGGCACGAGTACTCAAATCTGCCACACCAGCCGAGAGGATGGTGATGGGGGTGTCCTTGAGCGAGTCGAACGACTCGACTTCTTGCTTGTCGCAAGAAACAAAGATGAAAGATGAAAGAGCAAAGAGTAAAGTTGCTTTTCTTAATGTTGTCTTTTTCATATTTATATGTTTTTTAAATTATTATTTCTTCAAAATAGGAAACTTCTCTCCCTGTTCCCATGCATCACCAAGCTTTGCTGCGATTTCACCATTCATGAGTTGGTTAAGGTAAGCTCCAAAGACTTTGTCGGTGGTATCGTAAGCATTATGCGTTGTGACATAAGGCACCGTTCCCAAGTAATAATAGCAGTTGCTGACACTGCCAACACCGTTCAGCGTGCCGATAGCCGAGATATGAGCGTTTTCGCCAAGGTCAGTATCATCAAGGATATTACCTGCCCAGATGCAGTTTTCAATGTTGGTAGTTGCCCCCGCAAGGCTGTTGCTCACGATGCCGCCGATGAAGATATTGGTAAACGGCTGGTTGTCGCTCGGGTTCACATAGCTTCCGCTCTGGTAGGCCGTGCGGATGGTACCATAGGCGGCACAGTCGCGGATTGTGCCGATATACTGCGCATTGGCCTTGCCGATGAGACCGCCCACACCGTCCTGGGCACGGTAGATGTCGAGGTCGAGCTCGCCGAGCCACATGCATCGCTCCACAGTGGTGTTGTGGTTTACATAACCAATCAGACCAGCCACATGGTTCGAGCCGTGCGAGCCCTCGCCAAGCGTCACGTTTACATACGAGGTGATGCCAGAGATGGTAGAGCCATTATCGCCTTGAATGCCACAGGCAGAACCTATCACACCGCCTATGTAGTTGTACTTCCCGTTCAGTTTCACCTCTCCGTAGATGGTGAAGTCCTTCACCACGCCCTTGCGTACCTCGCCAAAAAAGCCCAAGGCACTGCGCTGAGCATCGACATAGAGGCCACGGATAGTCTTGCCATTACCATCAAATATACCTCTGAAGCTCTGAGAGGAAGTGCCTCCTGTTGTGCCTATCGGAGTCCAAGGACGACCTTCAAGATCAATATCCTGCATCAGGATAGCATTGAGGTATCTGCCAGCTTCGCCGCCTTCGTTAACCTGCTTGGCAAACCAGAAGAGGTTGCCGGCATTGTTGATTTCATAATAATCGTCGGCATTGAGCTGTGCGGCTTCATACTCACCTGTAAAGATATTGATGCCGTTGGTCCATTCCGACTCCTCGGCTTCGCCACCGTCGATAGTCTCTTTGTTCCAGTCTGCGACAGTGATGCCCTCGAAGGTCAGCACATCATCAAGGCTCATGCGGATGGTGTAGGACTTGCCACCTACCCAGTTGTAAATGTCTTCACCATAGCTTTTATTGGCGTTGGCTATTTGTGAGCCCGTGAGGACGAATGATAGGAAAC
>JAZRFA010000001.1:0-4929 GCA_045661085.1 Bacteroidaceae bacterium | reverse complement strand
GGGGTTTCCTATGTAGCTGTACGGACTGTCATAGACCATAACGCTTTTAACATCTTGAATATCGATGTCAAATCCTGGCGTATACGACGTTCTTGTGAGGTTTCTTGTTCCTGAAAGTACCATCCATAGCGTGCGATAACCATTGACAGGACACATGGTTAAATCGGATAGCTTTTCATCCTCTTCTCCCCAACGAGTAACTGTATATCCTTTATCAATCAAATAATCAGCCACCATGTTGGTATACTCGCCCTTATCTATGATGAGTTCCCTATCTTTCGCCACATCGTACGCTTGAAAGGTGCAGAAGTCTACGTAGCGGCGGCGGCCCTCCACGTCCACATTGTCGAGAAGGATTGAGGCGGCGGGAAGTTGCAGCCATTCTTCGACATCCTCTCCAGTGACTATCCCTGTAGTGTCCATGCGATGCTGCAATGGGAGCGCAGCTAAAGGATAGGCCAGCACCTCGGGGGCTGAGGCGCGCTCCAGGCGCAAGCGTGTCACGATGGGCTCTCCGTTGCGATAGGTCTGTATGTTCAGGTCCCACTCGCCTTCGAAGTCCTGCAGGTTCGTTCCCCAGTAACCCTGTTCGTCGCTCGTCACTTTGACCTCCTGCACCTGCTGTCGGTCGGGTGAGTAGAGCTTGATGCACACGTCCACCTCTGCCATGGGTTCCTCCTTGCGAGGATGTAGGGTACGGCCTTCCAGCACGAGAGACTCCTCGGTGTAGTGGATGTCGGCAGTCGGGATGGGCTGCTGCATCCTCTCCAGACTATAGCGGCTCCAGCCCTGCACCATCATCAGTAGGTCGAGCGCTGTGCGATGCTCCTCATCGTCGGCCTCGAAATAGTATCCCGGCTGCTCTATGTAGCCTTTCAGCTCCGAGGAGAGGAGCATATAGGTGCGTATGTCCTCGTCGTACCCCGTGCCATAGTCTGTGGCATCGCGTACGGCAAGCGACAGGTACTGCTCCTTTTCACCTCTTGTCTCAATGCGCACCTTTATCTTCTCGAAAGGCTTGTAGTGCGCTTTGTCCTGTCTTATGGTTATCGGAGACAGCCTCACACCATTGTTGATGAATAGCATACGCGTGCCCAGTATCGTACCTGCGGCATCGAACAGCGTAAGTTGATACGTCCCCGTAGGCAGCCCGCTAGTCGCGACGGTCTTGCTTTGCGTGGGCTGGTGCATGGTGAGCGTGTCGATATGCTCCACCTTACCTGCGTGCATCAGCACCATGCCCAAGAGCCTTGCCGTATCGGGGAGCGAAGTGGAAACGGTGATGCGTAGCGTGTCGTCTGCTTCTCGGCATACCTGGATGGTATGGCCATAGGCTTCGGCTTCGGGGAGAGCAAAGGAGTGCTCCATGCCATCATATAGAATAGAGGCTTTGGACCTCTTTTCGTGGGGAGTGTACATGAAATAGCCCATGCCCAAGTGTTGCGGACTGACAGCAATGTGCTCGTCCTCGATGGTGACGCCATCAATGGCTACCCCCTTGCCCTCCTCATCGGTGGCCTTGAAGGCGATGCGGTTCTCCATGCCCATGATCAGATGACCACCCTCGGGGAAGAACTCCATATTGAATGCTTTCGTCCTCTTCGCCTCGGGGCGTATCTCCTCCTTGCGCCGATACTGCTTCATCGTGGGATTGTCGTAGTCGCCCTCCTTCTCGGGTGTCTCATATATGGGGAACACACGGGAGAAGCATCCGTGCGCATCAAAGTTGAGCATCGAGCGCGTATAGGCACGCACCTCATAGTAGCCACTGGGATAGCCCATCACGCCACGCTTGGCATTGGCCTCCCTCACACTGACATCGACGAGGGGGAAGGCTCCGTGGCAGCGCCCATCCACGACGTTGAGTTTCTGTTGTTGCAGCACCACTCCCGTCGGAGAGAGCAGCTCCACATACAGCACCTTGCTGTGTGCCGTGTCTCCCGTAGTGGCATCCACCACATTTGCGGTGAACCACATCGTCTCGCCCGAGAAGTAAGCCGTGTTGTCGAAGTGGAGGAAAGCCTTCTCCTGCGGGTAGAGCGCATTGAAGTGACTGGCCCGCGCGGCATAGGCAAGCAGGGAGCTCAGCTGCTCCTGCTTGCTCGTGGGATGGGAGTAGATGACGCAGCTGCACAAGAGCGACAGAGCAAAGAGGGTATGTTTCATGTTGTTATGGTCTTAAAAGGTGTTAACCTTTCACTTTTGTTATTGTGAGTGCATTTAAATTACTGGAATATGTCCCATGAATCAGAAAACTACCAACATGGATTCCCTTTTTATAGATATATAGAGTGTGGTCTATAGAAATGGAGTTTCCGATGGTCTCTTTAGTGCAATCATACCGCAAAAGTACACAAAAGTGGTGGATTAGCCAAATGGGACGCATGCTGCTGTTGTCAACTGTCATTCTTCAGTAGACAGGTGTGGCGACCTGTAGGGGGGAGGAGATATGTTTTTGGAGGAGTTGAAGGGAGTTAAAGGGAGATAGAAGGAAATGGAGTTAAAGGGAGATCGTTCTTACGCGCGGAAATACATCTGGCATTTATCTCCCTTCAACTCCCAATTCATTTGCCATAGTCTTCGCAGAATCGAAAAAATACATTATTTTTGCAGCCTAATCATAAACAGAAACTAAAAGACGATGAAAAGATTCTTTCCTATCTGTATGCTCATGGCAGCCGTGATGGGCATGGCGCCCACAGGAGCGACCTATGCCGCCGACCGTGAGCACACACTGAAAGTGTATAACTGGGCCGACTACATCGACGAGAGCCTGCTCGACGAGTTTGAGGTGTGGTACGAGGAGCAGACGGGCCAGGAGGTGGAGATCATCTACCAGCTCTTCGACATCAACGAGGTCATGCTCGCCAAGCTCGAGAAGGGACACGAGGACTTCGACGTGGTGTGCCCATCGGAGTACATCATCGACCGCATGCTGGCCAACGACATGCTGCTGCCCATCTCGCGCGACTTCGGCACGACGCCCGACTACACCCAGTTGGTGTCGCCCTTCTTCGTGGAGCAGCTGGCCAAGTTTGACCAGGCGGGCAAGCGCGCTGGAGACTATGCCGTGGGCTACATGTGGGGCACCACGGGTATCCTCTACAACCCCAAGTACATCACCGACGAGGAGGCCGACTCATGGGGCATCATCTGGGACGAGCGTCTCGAGAGCAAGGTGCTCATGAAGGATGCCTACCGCGACATCTATGGCTGCATGATCATGTATGCACGCTACCAGGAACTGCTCGATGGCAAGGTGACACGCCAGCAGCTGATGAACGACACCTCCGACGAGGCCATCGCTGCCGTGGAGGAGCTGCTCAAGTCGGCCAAGCGCAACATCGCCGGTTGGGAGGTGGACTTCGGCAAGGAAATGATGACCAAGGAGAAGGCCTACATCAACGTGAGTTGGAGCGGCGATGCCGTATGGGCCATCGAGGAGGCCGACGCCATAGGTATGGAGCTTCGCTACCACGTGCCGCGCGAGGGCTCTAACGTATGGTTCGACGGTTGGGTGATTCCCAAATATGCCGTCAACACCAAGGCAGCAGCCTACTTCATCAACTTCATGTGTATGCCCGAGAATGCCCTACGCAACATGGACGAGATAGGCTACGTGAGCGTGGTGGCATCGCCCGAGATCCTTGAAGCCAAGATTGACAGTACACTCGAGGAGTACAGCGACCTCACCTACTTCTTTGGCGAGGGTGCAGACAGCGTACCTGTGGACAACATCCAGTACCCCGACCGTGCAGTCATTGAGCGTGCAGCCTTGATGCGCGACTGCGGCAACCGCACCAAGAGCATGATTGAAATGTGGAGCCGCGTGAAGGGCGACAGCCTCGCTCCTTGGGTATATATCGTCATTGGAGTCACCTTCGGTGGTGGAGGCGTATGGTATGTATACAATAAGGTGCAGGAGGCCAAGCGCCGTGCCAAGTACAAGAAGAATAAGAAAAAGACACAGCGCAAGAAGTAATGCGACCGACGTTCGCATATACACATTAAAGACATCAAGATAAGGTTTGCCAAGCGCAAACCTTATTTGTTTCCTTAGGGCACTCCGCGCAAAAATTATTAAATTTATTTTGTTCTCCGCTCAGCTTGTTGTACCTTTGCACCTTATTATATAATAGGTATAGTATAGATTGTTTAAAAGAAACCATAGCACATCGTATGGACACAAACAATATCGTAGTAAAATACGCTAACGCCTCGCACGCCCAGTATGCCGAGTACATCTGCCAATTGATTTACGAATCAGCTTTGCAGCGCGGCACGGGCATTGCTAAACGTTCGCCCGAGTACATTGCCGAGAAGATTAATGGTGGCAAGGCTGTCGTAGCACTCGATGGCGAGAAACTCATCGGATTCAGTTACATCGAGAGTTGGAGCCACGGTGATTTTGTGGCTACATCAGGTCTTATTGTCGATCCCGAATATCGCCGCCTCGGATTGGCTAGCCGCATCAAGAAAAAGACCTTTGAACTGGCTCGCGAGCGTTTCCCCTACGCTAAGCTGTTCAGTATCACCACTTCATTGCCCGTAATGAAACTCAATACGGCTATGGGCTACGTACCCGTGACGCTGACCGAACTGACACAAGACGACGAGTTTTGGAAGGGTTGCGAGGGATGCAAGAACTACGACATCCTACAACGTAACAACCGCACACGCTGCCTCTGTACAGGTATGCTCTTCGACCCCAAAGCTACGCCCGTGGACCCCGATGAGGAGGTACCCACGATGTCGAAGTGGCAGAACCGCCTGCGCAAGATGCTGTTCTTGAAGAATAAGAAGAAATAATCTAAATTTACGATTTGTTGATTTACGATTTACTATTGATGTACGATTTTATGATTTATTGATTTATATCGTAACAATAAAATTGTAAAATAGTTAAATGGTAAATAAATCGTAAATAGT